>JAIRPM010000169.1 GCA_031257075.1 Spirochaetaceae bacterium | reverse complement strand
TTTGTCTCCTCTATGTAAGTAATTCTAAGGCCGCCCCCCAAACTGGGAAGTATTGCCAGCCTTTCCCTCTACTATACTGCACTTTGAAAAAAATGTCAAGCGATTTTGTGTGGGTAGTGAGTAGTGGGTAGTGAGTAGGCGGTGGTAGGCGGTGAGCAGGCGGCGGCCTCTGGTATTCAATGCCAAACCTCATTTGTGGTATACTAACCAGCAGCCGTGGTTACAGCCGGCTCCAATGCTATGCATTTTGCTATTTTGGACATTGTTCTTGGAAGTATAATTCTCCTTTTTACGGTCAGAGCCGGACTTCGCGGCTTTGTACAAGAAGCGGGCGGTCTTGCAGCCTGGCTGCTGGGGCTGGGGTTTGCCGCCGCGTTTTATGCGCGAGGGGCGGCCTTCATCCGTGAACAATGGCCCGGCGGCGCAAAGGCTGTTTCCGAAGCGCTCGCGTTTGCCGTTTTGTTTGCGTTCGTATTTTTAATTATAAAATTATTGGGAAGTATGCTTAATGAAATTATTGAACGTTTGAATTTGAGTACCGTGAACAATTGCCTGGGTTTGGCTTTCGGGCTTTTTGAAGGCATCGCGGTCGCGGCGCTTGTGATATTCATTATTGCGCGGCAGCCTTTGTTTGACAAAAATGCCCTTTTTGAAGGCAGTTTCTTTGCGCCGCTGCTGGGCGGCCAGTTTGAAAAAGCCGCCGGAGCTGCGGCGAATTTGATAACCTATGCAGGCACTTTTTTGCGGCCGGCCCCTTCAGCGGTGCCGGGAGGGCTGTATGTTTGAAAATATGCTGGGGCAGCATGCTGCGGATGTGCTGACTGCCGATATACAAAACAATGTACTCCCTCCTTCGCTTCTTTTTCATGGGCCGGAAGCAAGCGGCAAATCAAGCGCCGCTCTCGAAACGGCGCGTATCCTTTCATGCAAAAACAAAGGCGAATGGACATGCGCCTGCCGGTCATGCATAACACATAAAGATTTGAGCAGCAAAGATTTGCTGGTAATAGGCCCGCGCCCGTTCAATGCCGAAATACTTGCCTGTTCAAAGGCATATATGCGCGATTTTCAGATGCCCTCGGCAAAAATACTTTTCCTGCGTTCATTGCGAAAATTGCTTATGCGGTTTTCCCAAATTATTTGGGAAGGTGAATCGGAGGTGTCAAAATTCAACGCATTGCTGGAATCGATAAACGACACTATTGACCGCTTTTGCCGCGCGGATGTTGAATTGCGAAACAATGAAAATTCCAATGATGACACGGACGGTACGCCTGCCGTTTTGCCCGCACCGCTTGAAAAAATTGTAAACACTCTTGTTAAAGACGCGCTCAAATTAGAAGTTGCCGGCATAAATGACATGATTCCCGTTGCGCATATACGGCGAGCCGCGTATTGGCTGCACCTAACGCCGGACGGGAAACGCAAAACACTGATTATTGAAAACGCGGAACGCATGAAAGACGAAGCGCGCAATTCACTCCTTAAAACCATAGAA
Organism: Spirochaetaceae bacterium; assembly: GCA_031257075.1. Taxonomy (GTDB): domain Bacteria; phylum Spirochaetota; class Spirochaetia; order Treponematales; family Breznakiellaceae; genus JAIROZ01. The sequence continues at coordinate 31,694 of JAIRPM010000169.1, read as the reverse complement.
GAACCCCCACCTTCGGCGCAAATTATTTTATGCACCGCCAAACCCGGCTCTCTGCTTCCTACAATTTTATCGCGCCTACGCCCCTACCAGTTTTTTACGCGAAAACCGGAAACCGAAGCGGAAATCATCCGGCGCGTTTTCCGCGACCCGGAGGCCGCCGCGGCAGCGCTGGACGCGGGATGCGCGGCAGCAGAAGAAAACGGCGCTGCTCATAAAAACACCGCTGTAAGCCTTGTTTCAAACTATTTAGACGGATTTTTGCCGGTTCCAAAAGATTCACTTCCGCCGCTTGCCGCTTTGTTTGCGCAGACGCTTGCCGCAGCCGTTTCTGCCGACCCGCCGGCGGCAGGGCTTGTTTCGAGCGCCCTTGCGGAACTGCGGGAACGCGGCAAAGAGCGCTGCGAAAAAGCCGGCCTCGATACCGGCAAAAACAGTTATGCTGAAGTATGCGCGTTTATTATTGAAAAATGTGAGAAATTTCAAACACGCCGTTTATACGGCGATTTTATTGCCGCGCTGCAACAGTTTGTCTTTGAAGCGACAATGGGGAAAAGCGGCGTTGTTTCACCCGGCACCCTGCGGCTTTGCGAATTGTTCCGCTCGAAAGGGGCGTACTCGGTGAGCGCGGTAACAGTGTATAATCAAAACGCGCTTTATGCGCTGGAAAAACTTTTTTTAGATTTGAAGGAGAGCATTTGTAGGTTATGAATTCGAGATACATATCATTTGTTATGTTGTTCTTTTGCGCGTCCGCGCTCTTTACAGAGGGTAAAAAGCAAAAAGACTATCCGTATATTCCCGCTGAACTTGACAGCGCGTATATTCCCCGTATCGGCATTGCGCCCTTCACCGCGCCGAGTGAGGCTCTCTATGTTTTGCAAGACACCCGCGCCATCAGAAACAAAGTAACTGAAATTTTCAAAAACAGCGGTTTTTTTTATGTTGAACAGAATCAGTTTGTCGAATCAATCTTAAAACAAAACAATGTAACGCCGGTTATGCTCAACCAGCTTCCGATTATACAAAAACTGCGTGATTCGCCGCTGAACACCCTGCATTTTCTTGTTTTTGGCACACTTGAAATTTTCAAGGGGCAGTACCGGGTTACGCTGCGCCTTTTGGACTTGGATAAAGCCATGTTTACCGTTACCCAGTCCGCATTGATGAAACCCAACGGCCCCGACATGAGCGCGGGCATTACCCTGCTTACCAACCGCTTTATGAAGGCCATTGATACTATCGGCATTCCCCCAAAAGGAAAACTACGTCCGTCCGACAGCGTTGAGTACGAAATAGGCGATATGGGGCCGGGAGGGGGCATTGTTTTTTTCAAAAAAGGGAATTCCAAAGACGGCTGGCGCTATCTGGAAGTGGCTCCGCCGGGCACTGAGTTTTCCGCGCCATGGGGTTTTTTTGAAAATGGCGTTTACGGCCCGGACGGTTTTGTTACCGAATTGGGGCTTGGCGCAGGCAGATTGAACACCCATACGATTATTGCCCGTATGGACGCATCTAACAGAACCGGCAGCGCGGCGCAAATTGTCCGCAGATTAAGCGTTGGCGGTTACGATGACTGGTACATTCCCAGCAAAGAAGAAATGGAACTTATCTGGTATGCGCTTGCTATAAAAGGGGTGGGCGGCTTTTCACGCGCCCCGTATTGGACTTCTTCGCAAAGCGATTACCCCTATGTTTGGTTTTTTGATTTTCGGGACGGCCGCCAGTACTACAACGGCAACAAACCTTCTATTATGCGCGTCCGCGCCATACGCGCTTTTTAGGCTGCTTCCAAAACGCGCAGCCGTTCACGGCTGCGCGTAACAATAGAGCATACGGCAAACACAACGACCGGTAAAAGCGCGGAAAAAAGCAGCGTAAGCGGCTGGGGCGGGAATTTGAGCGGCGGCGGTTTGGCGGCAAAAAAAGAAATACTATCCAGCGCATAATAAAGCCACAAAAGCGGATAAGCGGCAATCGTTTTTACAAACGGAATAAGGCCAAGTACAAGATAGGCCATAGAACCAAGCATGAAAAATGTTGTAAGAGGCACCATAACAAGGCCGGCAACTATACCCATAAGCCGCAATTCGCCAAAGAAAAGAGCGCTCACCCCCATAGTCGCGAGAAAAGCGGAAATAGAAGCGGATAATGGCGCTAAAATACACTGCGGAATATAACCGCGCAAAAGGCCGTTTATCAATTCTGTAAAAACAAGAATGCCCGCGAGCGCCAAATACGATAGAATGAATGAAATCGAATCGCCGGATGCCGGTGAAATGGCTATTTGAAGCAAAAATGAAATCCCCAGTATCAAAAACGGCCGCACCGGCAGCGCAAAAATAACGGCGGCGGCGCCCAGTACATACATTAGCGCGGCGCGATAGAGCGATGCACCGGTGCCCACAAGGCAAATATACAAACCTATGAACACTGAACCGGCCAGCGCCGCGCCTTTTAACCCCAGCGGTTTTTTCAGCAGGAACGCAACCACCGAAGAAATGATGGCTAAATGCATACCCGACAGCGCAAGAATGTAGGCGCATCCCGCATTGGTATACTGTTTGGCAAGACTGCCGTCCAAATGGTCGCGCACTCCCAAAAGAAGCGCCACCGAAAGCCCACCCCACGGCTGATTAAAAAATTCGAGAAGCGCAGAGCGGATGTTTGTCCGCAAGCGGTTAAGCGCTCCCGCTGTCTGTACTATGTGCGCCGATGTTGCACGAAACGCGAGCGCCTTTTTGCCTTCTTTGGGCGGTAAAAAATTCCCGTCAATATAAACACGGCATCCGCGTCCAAAATTTTTCAGGCGGGGCATAGCCTCTTTGGGAAAAAATACCTGCAAACTGCCCCGCGCCGATGTGCGTATCCCGTTTGCGCCGTAGGCATATTCAAGCCTAAGTTTTGCCATTCCCTGTGCATCGTAACCGCTGCGGGGGTCTTCCGTCAGCACGCCGGATACGGCCTGTGCCTTGGCGGGCGCAAGTCCCGGAAAAACAAGCGCATCCCGCTGCGCGCCGCGCCGTGCCGCTATTCCAAAAACGATGCCTGCCCCCAGAAAAACAAGACAAATAAACGCATAGTTTGAACAAGGTCTCTGCCGGCGGCAGAGACCTTGTAACCCTTTGTAAAGGTACAAATAGGCAAGCATAAAGACCGCAGGTAACAAGAGCAAAAGAATGAACGCCGGCGGCACGCCTATTTGCAAAAGGGCAGGAATCCCATAATACGAAAAAACAGCGCCAACCGCGCAGAATGTTAATGGATATATGTTCACATTTCTCTAATGCACCGAATGTTTATTGTGCATTGAGATGCTGTGCCGGCGTGCGGGCAACGCTGATTAGCGTCAATTTAATCAGCGTTGCCTACCGGTCGCCAAGGACACGCACATACACGGTGCGCGTCCTTGGCCCATCGAATTCGGTGAACCAAATGCCCTGCCAAGTTCCCAGCAAAAGGCGGCCTTTGTGTACAATGATGCTGACGGACGGCCCTACAAGGGCTGTTTTTGCATGCGCGGAAGAATTACCTTCGCTATGGCGGAAAGCATCCAAATCCGGCGCTATAGTATTCAATGCCAGTACCATATCACGAGGGACATCGGGGTCGGCGTTTTCGTTAATGGTAACGGCGGCGGTTGTATGAGGCACAAAAACAACGCATATACCTTCGCCGATGCCGCTTTCGCGGACTATGCGCTCTATATCGTCAGTGATGCAGCGCCATTCATTTCTGCTCCGTGTCTGCACATGGAATTGCGATAACATTGTCATTAGAATGTAACAGTAGCCGGATTTTGTAATTGCCTCAATTGTCCTCCCTCGCCCTCAAAACGAATAACCCATCAAAACAACCAGCGCAAAATCGAAAACCGGCATATACATACGGAAATCGGGCGTCATCGATATTTTTGGCGGGAGATATATGTCACTGCGGCTGGCTCTGTTGAGAAACACAGTCGATATACCAGCCGCGCATCCTGTTTCTTTGGGGATAAAAAATAAATTGCGGAGTAAAGGAAAAAATAAATCCATTGTAAAACGAATCCAATGTCACAGTGGAAACAGCCGTATCCAACCCCATTGACATTCTGTCCACCAGCCCCATTTCAATATTAAGGCCGCCCAAAAAAATAAAAGCGTCCCACCCGCCCCCCAAAAGCATTATTTCGACAATGGGATGCGCCGGATTTATCTGGATAGAAAAGGTAAAGTCTTTGGTTTGCGCGGGAACGGAATGAGCCAAAATCGCCAGTAACGCGATAACAATTATGCTTTTTCTCATAACTTCCTCCATTGAACCGGGGTGGATTGTGCCGCTTTTGCATAGAGAAGTACTGATTTATCCAACCGAGAATAAATCGACATTGCCTTAGGACAAGCCGCGCATCTCTTACTATAACAACTAGTATACACGCCGGCAGACAAAGTCAAATTTGCATTGCCAGGCGGCCTAGCAGCAGGCTTAGGTTAACTGCCCGCAAAAAACAGAATGCCGCGAATGCGCCGGCGGCGAAAAGCCAGTCAGAGGTATGCGGATGCCTCTGAGCGGCGCTATGGTAAACACCTGAAAACCCGCGGCAGAGCATCGCATGATAAACCGCATTGGCGCGGTCAAAACTGCGGAGAAGCAGTTGTCCCAGAAAAGGGCCGAAATCGTTTATCCGCACGGCGCGGCTTTCGGGCGAACGCAGGCGGTAGGCTATCCACATATCATGCGCTTCGCCCAGCAGGACATTGATATAACGGTACGTGAGCGTCAACTGAAGCCCAAGCGGGCGCAAAAAAGGCGGCGCGGTAAGGCAGCCGGCAAGCGCGGCAAATGGTGTTGTCGCAATCAAAATGAGCGCGGCAGAAACAGAGAGTACCGTTTTAAGCAGGATACAACAGAAAGAAATCATACCCAGCGTAATCACGCTATGCCCCAGCGTAAAAGCCGGTTCCCTCATCATGAATAGATTAGAAAGCCCGCCGGCAAGCGCGAAAGGAAGAGCGGCGGGCAAACGGGCAATGACGGCGGTTACCGGCACTTCGGCAAGAACGCACAGTACAACCGGGTAGAGCGCAAAAGGAACAAGGCGGGTCAGCGCCGACTCCGGCGTTAGCGAATCCGGGCCGGCTTGCCGCACAGGATTGGGAACCGACACCACTACGGCAATGTAAAGCAGCGCCGTCAGCGCTTTAACCCCCGGATGAAGCCTATGAATACACGTATTTTGCTGCGCAAGGCGTTCAAGGTGGTCAATACCGCTCGCGGCGCTGTGAAATTTGCCCATGGTTATGCGGTCTTTCGCTTCCGCCGCAGCGCATAAATCGCAAAACCTAGAGCGGCAATAAACACAACCGTTATTAAACTGCCCACAAGCCCCGCGCTGGCTGTACCCGCCGCGCCGCCGCCATCAGGCGAAGCCGACTTAAAACCATAATCAGGCATAAAGGCTGTTTTTTCGACCACACCGGCGGCGGCATCATACACCGCCCCCTCACGTTCAAGTTCAGCCGTGCCTGCCGTCCGTTCCATCGACCATTCAAGGCCGTCAGGATACGCGGACGCAAAAAGAGAAAGCCCCGCGGCGGTTATCACAGCGAGAATAGCAATCGAAATAATCACCTTTTTGAGCGTGAAACGCGAAGGAATTGCCGTTTCAGGACGATTTTCAAGAGCTTCTACGAGCAGGCCGGGACGGACGGTATGAATGTAGCAAAGCACTACCGCCGTTACTATGCCCTCGACAAGGCCGATGGCAAGGTGTATCGGCTGCATCGCAAGCACAAACAGGCCAAAGGGCAATTCGGTAATGCCGGAAACCGCCGTTTCCAGCGTTACGCAAAAAGCGCCAACCTGCAATCCCGCGACTACCGCCAGAATAGAGCCTAGCGTTATCGTTTTTTGATTGACGGAATTGCGCGTAATTGGTTTGTAAATAAACGTATACGCCAAAAGACAACTGGTAACGCCCATATTAAAGACGTTACACCCGTAAGCAAGCAGGCCGCCATCCGCGAAAAACAGGCATTGAATCAGCAATACCGAGGCAAGCGTAATAAGCGCCGGCCATGCTCCCAGCACGGCGGCAAGCAAAACGCCGCCGCCTATGTGCCCGGACGAACCGGTGCCGGGTATCGTAAAATTAATCATCTGGCCGGCAAAAATAAACGCGCCCATAACGCCCATAAGGGGAATTTTTGAAGCAAATGAAGTTTGTCCAAACTCGGTTTGCCCTCCCGCGGCCGCGTTATCCAGATGTAAACCTGCGGTTTTTTTTACCGCAAGAGCGATTGCGCCCGCGCTTACCGCGAGCATGGCTCCGCCCACAGCGGGCGAAAGCAAAGCATCTGACATGTGCATAATAACTCCTTGAGAAACAGGCGGCGGATTCTTCCGCTCACAGTTTCATGTATGTATCCCCCGCTTCGTGCGGAGTTATGCGATTGGGAATATTTTCGCGGACGCCTTCATGGCGCTGACACACTCAGTATACTCAAACGCTCTTTTTATGCAAGAGGGCGCGTTGTCTTGTCCTACAGAACCGCTTTATCACTGGTTGTCTTGCGCGGTTGCTGTTACACTTTACGAAAAAGAGAAATGGAAAATCCTATCGTCAGTGTTGAAAACTTGTCTCTTGCCTACCCGGCTTCGCGGGAAGGCCATGTGCTGGAAAATGTGAATTTTACGGCGGAACGCGGCGAGCGTATCGCGCTTGTCGGCGCAAATGGCGCGGGCAAATCCACACTGCTCCTTTCCATGGTGGGCATTATTCCCGCGCATACGGGCACGATAACCATCGACGGCCTTTCGGTAACCCATGCGAATCTTGCCGCCGTGCGCCGCGCGGCCGGATTGGTCTTTCAAAACCCCGACGAACAGCTTTTCATGCCTACCCTTATAGAAGATGTCGCCTTTGGGCCGCGTAACTGGGCAAAATTATCCGAAAAATCAGGAAAACCGGCGCCTTCTTCCGCCGAAATTGAACGCCGCTGCGCCGCGCAGCTTGACGCGCTGAATATCGGCCATCTCAAAAACCGCCTAAGCCATAAATTGTCCGGCGGGGAAAAACGGCTGGGAGCGCTCGCCTCGGTGCTGGTAATGGAGCCGGCGCTGCTTCTGCTTGACGAACCGACCGCTTTTCTTGACCCCAAAAGCCGGCGGCGGCTTATCGCCGTCCTTAATGAATTGCCGCAAACCATGATTATTGCCACCCATGATATTGATTTTGCCGCGGCTGTATGCGGCCGCGCCCTCATCCTCGCGGCCGGTCAGGGAAAAACCGCCGCCACTATCCGCGCCGACGGCAGCGCTTCCGGCATCTTCGCAGATACCGCTCTTATGGAAGACTGCGGGCTGTAGAAACGGAACGAAAACAGAGTACGGACTGGGAAAGCGCTGATTTATGCAATCGAGGATTTAATCTGCGTTGCCCTAGTCTATTAAAATGTACTCTGAAAAAAAGAGAGCGGAAATTTTGCCGAGCCTTAGAGGCGCGTTAAAGCGTTCTAATAATTTTTGTTTAAGGATGCTTTCATCGTTTAGAAGCGGGGACGCTATATCGAGCGCGGCAAAGAACTTGAGGGTTTCCCCGCGGAAGCGGGCATTGTTGCGGGCAAGTTCGTAAGTAAAGGCTGAATCCGCTCGGTTGTACGAAAAGGCAATGGTAACTACCACTGTAGGCGCGGTAGTTGTTCCTTTGAGCGGTTTAAGCGGACAGCGCAGCCGGCCAAGCCCTGTCCACATGCGCGCGCTTTCAGAGGAGGAGGCATCATTTCCAGAAGCCGCATCTGCTTGTATGCCGGAATCTGCCGCCCGCGCGGGACGCGGGCCGGCGGCAAATACCGCAGCCGTGCCGAGCGCTATAAACGCCGCCAAAATTCCCGCTGTAAGCGCAAACACGCCGTTCAAGGTGATTTTTTTCACGCTGCCCGCCTTTTAATCCTTTATTTTCATAAACGCGCCGCTCTGTGATTCGCTTAAAAAGTGGCGGACGCGCCCTGTTTCAAACTGGGCTTTGATAACCGGGCCGTCTTCTGTTTCTTCGATGGCGCAGACACCGCCGTATCCTTCATCATCATGAAAAAGCCGGTCGCCTACAGTCCAGCGGCCATCGCTTGATGACACGGCATTCCGGCTGATGCCCCAGCCGTTCTTGCCCCCGTACCGTTTAGCAAACGCGCTTGAAACGCCGGAAAATCCGCCTCTTTCTGAATATAAGCCTCTGGGCCAACTGTTCAAAAAAACGCGGCGGTCTATTGTTTCCAAAAAATCGCTGTCCGCTTCCTTTAGAAAAATAGACGGTGTTTGATGCCTGTCCTCTCCAAAAATGAAGCGGCTTTCGGCACAGGTAAAGTATAATTCGTCCATAGCGCGAGTTGCTCCCACATAAAAAAGCCGGCGCTCCTCCTCCAAATCTTCCCCTTTTTTGCCGTCCCGCGGAAAAACACCCTGCTCGCAGGCTGTAATAACAACCCGTTTGAATTCCATGCCTTTTGTATTGTGAAGCGTTATCAAATTCACGCGGTCTTTTTGCGATTCATCTTCGGCAGTATCAAGCGATTTGTCCAATTCAATCCGGTCCAAAAAAGTAACAAGCCCTTCGGCGCTGCGGGGAAACGACACCGCGTCATTTACCAATCCTTGCAGGTTGTTAAGGCGTTCTTCGGATGCTTCTTCGTCCGAATCATGGTAATATTCGGCAAGACCGGTTTCGTTGAGCAGGACGGCCACACAGCCGGCAAGGCTCCTTTCGGAGGCTTTTATCAAATTTTTATGGCGCTGTTGCTGCGTATCACTATCTGACATAGGGGTTTCAGCCAGCAGCAGCGCGCGGGCATGCTTAAGCGCGGACAGAAATTCCTGCAGCCCATTTTTTGCTTTTGCGCTCAATGTATCTTTTACCGATAGACAGGCCTCTTCCAGATTCCAGCGTATGTCCTCAGGAATTTCGGGGCTTGCTGCCGCCGCGGTTATTTTTTCGAGCGCCGCTTTGCCCAGCCCGCGCGCCGGCTTGTTTATAACGCGGCGAAACGCAAATTCATCGCGGGGATTGATAGTAAAAGCAAGCAGGCTGAGCGCGTCTTTTATTTCTTCGCGTTCATAAAATTTCAAACTGCCGATAATGCGGTAAGGAATTTTCTCCCGCAAAAATTCAATTTCAAACTTGCGCGACTGCGCGTTGGTGCGGTACAAAATTGCCCAATCGGCATACTTTGCGCCGTTTTTGACCGACTGCGCGATAAGTTCCGCGCAAAAAGCGGCTTCCTTGTCCTGGTTGTCTACATAGACAAGGCGCGGCAGCGAGCCTGAGCCGCGTTCGGCGATGAGGGCTTTCCCCAGACGGCCTTTGTTATGCGCGATAACGGAATTGGCCAGACTCAAAATTTCCTGTTTTGACCGGTAATTGCGTTCCAGTTTTATTTGGTCTGCCCCGCCAAACTGCTCGCGGAATTGCAGAATATTCTTCACCTCCGCGCCGCGGAAACGGTAAATCGACTGGTCATCATCGCCGACAACACATAAATAGGGCGCTTCTTCGGAGCCGGCTTTCCCAAACAGCGCTTTGAGCAGTTCAAATTGCGCAATATTCGCGTCCTGATACTCGTCAACAAAAATGATGCGAAACCGGCTGCGTATATGCGCGGCAAGTTCTTCATTGCTTTTCAGAATTTCAACAGGCTTTTTAATTAAATCGCCAAAATCAACATTCCCGCTCTGCGCGAGCGCTTTTTCATATTCGGCATATATCGCGGGAAATTGCTTACCATGATTTATCAAACTAAGTTCAGCATTTTCGGGTGAATATAAATAATCTTTTGCAAGCGCAATGTTATGCGCAAATGTTTTTACATCCGACCGGGACGAGGAATGGCGTATGCCGCCGGAATGTTCCGCCACGCCGGTTGCCAGCGCCTTTGATACAAGGCTTTCCGAACCGGAATCGTCATATATCGTAAAATTTTGCATAAGGCCGGCTGTATATCCGTAACGGCGCAGAAACCATGCCCCAAATGAATGAAAGGTACGTATCATCACATTGCCGGCGCGGCTGTCCAGAGCGCAGGCGCGTTCCTGCATTTCGCGGGCGGCTTTGTTGGTAAATGTTACGGCAAGTATTGACTGCGGCGCGCAGCCCAATTCCTGTATAAAATAGGCTATTTTGCTTGTTATGACCCGTGTTTTGCCCGCTCCCGCGCCGGCCAGAATGAGAAGGGGTTTTCCGGTATGAAGCGCCGCTTCCCGTTGTTCCGCATTCAAACAGCGCAGATAGCCGGGATATTCCATAAATTACAACACCATAATATACAGACGGACAAATGCGCTGCTTGGGCGCGCAATCGTAAGCGAAAGATTTGATGTTATAGACACCCATTCATGTGCCGATTCTAGAATAATGCCTTTTGGCGGAATGCCGGTTGTATCGTCAAAACTGGGTATCCGCTTTACCGTTGTCAAAAAAGAATTTTTGGCAAAAACAAGAGGGCCGTCACCAATATCAATGGGGGAAAAGGTATAAGTTGTGCCGTTTATCACCCCTGCCGCCTCTTTGTTAAAAGTTTTGCCGGACTGGGTGCGGTTAAGCATAACGGCGGGGAATTGCTCGTAGAGCGTAGAAAATGAGACCTCGTCTCCGGTAATCGTTTTTACGGCTTTTTCGATAGATTTTTCATCGGTATAAGCATTTGTTACCATAGCCTGCAAGAGCGCGGGGCCGCCGTAATTGCGTACCAGGTATGCGCCAAATCCATATACATTCGCATACGAATAAGCGGCTCGCGCGTCATTTGTGTTCAATTGATTTACGCCCGAAAACCAGTAATAGTTTTTAAACGTCGGGAAACGGAGCGTTACCGGGTGGCCGCTCATTGACGGCGCTATACCGATAAGCGGGCTGATAACATCTTCGGCAAGAAGCGAAAGCATTTCGTTATACCATGCCGCGCTGTTGAGGTTGCGCCTTTCTTTGACAACTTTTTGATTGAAATGAATCATATGTTGGAATTCATGCGCAAGTGTCGAATAGATAAGATTGGGGCCGTCCTGTCCTTTATAGTATTGAGAATCCATATAAAATATTTCGGCTCCGTTTGATTTATAGCCATACGCGCTCAACTCCGCGTCGGTATAATAATCTTTTGCCCAAAAATAGCCGACAACGTTGGTTTCGCATATATCGTATACAAGAATCAGGACTTTGGGATTTATATCAACACCGCCGCTACCGCCCGGCCCGCCGCCGTATTCATACCCAAGAAGCTCGGTTTCTTTATCGTAAATCAAGTCAAACTTTTCGGCGATAGCCTGCGCATTGGTATCACTAATATTATTGGATTCGGCCAGAACCCAGACTTCGGCATGCGTAGACAAACCTTTCAGCATTCCGCTTTTTGAAATAAATGTATTGTTTGCGTTGGTTATCCAAAAGGATTTTGTGTCGTTTAGGGCGGCGGGGGAGGGGGCAGGAATGACCGTGTCATCAGAACGGGCAAAAGCCTGCCGGGCGGCGGGGGCATCGGTGAATACCGGGGGATTTGCGTTGAATTCCTGCGCGAGGGCATAGTGCTTATAGCCTCCGTCCGTTTCCCCGCCGGCCGCCAGAGAACGCATCGCGGAAAACACCGGCGTTTCGGGCGTATCGGCCGCCGACCTGCCGCCGGAACTCTCGGTTACAGAGCCTGTCTTGCTGTACGGAACTCCCGCGGTACCGGTATTCAATTTGACAAGAATAACGCTGTGCCCGTTTGCCGGCATAGTTACCAGCGCAGTCTGGTCATATTTACCAAAGTTGATAGGCGTTAGGCTGGGACCGCTTTCGCTTTCATTGTAGTTCAATGGAACATTCACCGTTCCCGCAGGCGGTATTTCATCTTGACATGAAACCGCCAGCATTGCCGCAATAATGACGCATAAAAAAAGCCGTGTATTCATATCTCTATAATACCTCAGATTAAGGCGCCGGGCAAGGGGCGGCGCTGCCTGGGTAATGAGCGGCTTTCAGCACAATGCGGCGCAGATAGTCCGCTTCACGGCGGGTTAGGGCGGCGCGGGCTATGATATCACGGAAAAATTCCCATTGTTCGCGGTTTTCTGATTTTTGATAAAAGCCGAATTTTTGAAGGGTACGGTATGTGTCATCACAGAGGGCTTCTATTTCTTCGCGGACAAGAGGCACCCAGCGGCCTTCAGGAGGCGTATCCTCCTCCGCAAGAGCCAGCGCCAATTCATAACAATAAATTTGCACCGCATGGGATAAATTGAGCGAAGGGAACGCGCCGGAAACCGGTATATGCGTTGCAATGTCGCAGAGCGCCAGTTCCCCGCTGTCAAGGCCGGCGCGTTCGTTGCCAAAAACAACGGCGGCCACGGGCGCATTTGCCGCCGCAGATGCGCCCGCAGATGCGGCCGCCGCTTTGCGGCCGCGGATAAATCCGGCCAGTTCGCGGGCGCTCATCGTGGATGATTTGCGTTTTTCACCGCGCCGCCGTGTTGCTCCCGCAACAAATGAGCAGCCGGCAAGCGCTTCGCGAAGTGTGGCAAATGTTTGCGCGGCATGCCACACCGGCCCGGCATGTACGGCGCGTTCAAGGACGCGGCCTGCGTCAACGTTTTCCGGCGCGACAAGGCGCAGGCGTGTAAAACCCATATTCATCATTGCGCGGCAGACAGCGCCTATATTGCCGCTTTCGGACGGGCGGCAAAGTACAATAACAATGTCTTCCGGCGTTATAGGTGTCAATTAAGGAAACTGTTTCGCAGGCTTTTTTCGGCCGTATGCCGTTCGATGGCAAGGCGTATCAGCCGGTCAATCAGATGCGCGTAAGGAATTCCGCTTGCTTCCCACAATTTAGGATACATACTGATTTTGGTAAAACCCGGCATCGTGTTAATTTCATTGACAATCAGGCCGCCGTCTTTTTTGAGAAACATATCAACGCGGCTTAACCCTTCACAACAGAGCGCTGCAAATGTTTTAAGCGCGAGCGCCTGTATTTCGCCGCGCTTTTCTTCGGGCAATTCGGCGGGAATTTTGAGGGCGGCGCCGTTTTCGTCCAAATACTTCGCGTCATACGAATAAAACTCATGCGTAGGGATGATTTCCCCCGGAACGGAAGCCCTCGGCGGCTCCGCCCCGCATTCGCCATTACCCAAAACAGCGCATTCAATTTCGCGCCCCTCTACCGCTTCTTCTACAAGCACTTTTGTATCATACAAAAAAGCGTTATCCAAAAAAGCATAGTATTCGGATTCGGTGTGCGCTTTGTTTACCCCGACCGATGAACCCATATTTGCCGGTTTGATGAAAAACGGCATCCCCAGCGCCGCTTCTATTGTTTCAAACGGCGGGCGCGGCGCGTTCTTTTTCAGGCAAATCCAGCGGGCGACCGGAATACCCGCATCGCGCAGCAGGCGTTTGCAGGCATCTTTGTCCATCCCGGCCGCCGACCCCAAAACACCCGCCCCTACAAACGGGATTCCCGCAAGTTTGAGCAGCCCCTGCACGGTGCCGTCCTCGCCATTAGGCCCATGGAGCAGCGGGAACACTACGTCCAACCGTGTTTTTACCGCGCCTGTATCCAAACTGTACAGAGCGCCCGCCCCTTCGGGAACGAGCGCGGACTGCCCGCAGGTATAATTCAATTTGATACGCGCCGGGTCCGCGCGGTTTAGGATGAAACGCTGAACATCACCCGTATCAAAATACCAGCGCCCGCTTTTGTCTATACCGACAAGGTACGGTTCGTATAGACTGCGGTCTATCGCTTCGTAAACATTCAGCGCCGACTGTATTGAAACTTCGTGTTCGGCGCTTTTGCCGCCGCACAAAATCCCCACTTTTATTTTTGCCATATCGCGGGTTCCTTTATTGGTATGCGGATTCTAACATGCCGGAGAAAGCGTTTTGCGCGGCGCTTGTTCAGGCGCGGCGCTTTCGCATGGGAACATATACAAATCGGTCAACTGAAAAGCCCGCGACATTGAAAATGAGGTATCGCTGGTGCCGTCGCTTTCTACCGGTATGACAAATGAATGGCGCAGCGGTTCAAAGCCGGGCGCTTCCGCCTGCACTTGATAGTTGAACGCCTTTGTTTCGCCAAGGCAGCGCGCCTGCACCGCTTCCGGCCAGAACGTATAGGCCCCTTCGGTTTTATCATTGAGTTTGCAGGGGTTATTCCAATTGACATTTTTCATACGCACCGCCTGCCCTTCATAAAAAAGATACACATCGATGCCGTTCATCGGCGCAAAGTTACAACCATGGAGAATGCGCCCGTAAATAGCCGGAATGTTAAAGAAAATCCCTCGCGGCGCGGGCGGCGGCTTGTCCTTTGCCGCATGGTGGTCAATATTGGGGCGGCGGTTGTGGCCGACTTGCAGCATCGCCTCATAGACCAGGATTGATATATCGGTCATTTTCTGCTGTTTTTCAAAAGTGTCCCGCGCGGCATGGGTTATCCCGCGCCCCGATACGATATAACTCGGTTTTATGCGGTTCAGCACATAGCATGCGGCATCAAGGCGGCAATAGGCGCAGGTGCAGACCCCTTCGTACTGCTTGTTACCGCGCCGTATTTCATCCTCCATTGACGCGCAAATCTGCTCGATTTCGGCAAAAACCGCCTCTTCCATTAAGTTATGAATACTCATACCCGCAGTATACCGGAAACACCCCCGCCCGTCTACTGCGCCGCTTGCCGCCGGCCGGGTCAAGCCTATTTACACCGCAATCCCAAAACAAATAGTGAGATAATTTCCATTAAACCGCCGGCTTCCATAAATTTCAGTATGGTAATAAAAGCCTTCCTCAAATCCCTTGCCCCAAACAGAATAAATCGAGTTCGGAACAGAATGAATTAGGCTCGGAGCAGAACAAATTGAGTTCGGAACAGAATGAATTAGGCTCGGAGTAGAACAAATTGAGTTCGGAACAGAACGAATTAGGCTCGGAGCAGAACGAATTGAGTTCGGAACAGAATAAATTGAGTTCGGAACAGAATAAATTGAGTTCGGAACAGAACGAATTGAGTTCGGAGTAGAACAAATTGAGTTCAGAACAGAATGAATTAGGCTCGGAGCAGAACGAATTGAGTTCGGAACAGGGAAACCGCGTTGCGGCGGCATCCGGCGGAAGCCGGCGGCATTCTTCGAAAGCCGGGATGGGCAAACAGGCGGGCTCTTGCCTGACCGGCCGCTTTGGGATATAGTGAAAGTCCGTGGCAGGAACCATGCGAGAAGCTGCCAGCCAACCCCGCCAGGTCCGGAAGGAAGCAACGGCAACTGGAGAGCGCTGCGCCGTGGCCAATCCTGCCCGGTTTTTTACCTAGATGAAACCTCTTTTTTTTACCATTATCGCGTCCGTTGCCTTTTCCCTTGTTTCCTGCGCCAAAACCGGCAGCGTGTCTATTGAACGCGAGGATTTGTGGACATTCAGAATCGGCAGGCTCGAAGACGAACTCGACCTTTTCAATCTGCAAAACCGGCAGGATACCGCGCAAACAACGCTTGCTATGCGGGACGGTTTTTTCTACATCGCCAACGGCGCCGGCGGCAAAGTCCTCCATTACAATTCCTATGGCGACTTGCTCTTCATGATATACAACAGCGAAACCAACCCTGTCCCCCTCAGCCTCAAATCAAAAACTGAAAATATGAGCGCGACCCGGTGGTCAGTCGCATGGCCGCTCAACGAACCGGGCGCCGTAACCGTCGATTCAACCCGGAATATTTATGTCGCGGACAAACTCACATCAGAACGCCAGTCTTATAACAGCGAAGAAAAAGTAATGCTCTCCTGGACCGTACTCCGCTTTGATATTGACGGTAATTTTACCGGCTATCTGGGGCAGGAAGGGCCGGGCGGAAGCCCTTTCCCCCTCATCGACAACATTTATGTTTCGGCCAATGACGATTTGGCCGTTGTGTGCCGGCTGCCGCAGGGCATGGACGTATACTGGTTTAACAATGAGGGGCTTCTCCTCCATACCGTTTCTGTCAGGAACAATAAACTGCCCGCGCCTAATGACCGGGGTAAAGTGCAGGCCGTTCTGAACGGTATCGCCGTCGCGCCCGATTCAAAAACCCTCTACCTTAAAATCGATTACTACCGCGAAATCCACGATGAAACAACACAGGTTGTTTCCGGTATGGAGCCGGATAGTTCCGCGCTCTGGGTTATGAACGTAGAGGACGGCTCGTTCCGGGGCAGCGTGGACATTCCGTTTTTTGAAGGAAGCATTACCGTAAACAGAAAACGGAGCAGCGAAAACCTGCTCTACACGATGTTCGGCGCAATGGCGGGCGGCTCTGTCTTTTTCTACTTTCCCGTAGAAACCGGCTTCGCGCTCCTCGTCCTCGACTCGGAAACAGGCGCGGAACGGGCGCACGGCTCTATCCGCGTTGACAACAACGAATTAAATTTTTTCACCTTTAATGTTTCGTCAAATGGCGTTCTTTCCGCCCTTCTCGCCGGCGCTTATGAAGCCAAGTTGGTTTGGTGGCGCACCGACCGGTTCCTCAAATAATAAAACTATTGCGCGCGCAAAACATTATTCGTTGTCTTTTCTGAGCAGCGTTTGAATAGCGCCGGCCATTTTTTTGCCGTCATGCCCGCTAAAGTCAATTTCATCTTTGGGTTTTCCCATTGACATTTCCGCCGTCCCTACCGTTACCCTGCCGCCGCGCTCAGAACCGCCGGCTGCCCGCTCCGCGCCGCTCTGTAAATTTATCCCTGAAAACACACTGTCCATTTCGGAATTGCTGGAAAATCCGCCGGCGGCGCTTCCTTCGCTTTCAACCTTTTCCACGCCCGGCATTCCGGGAACAAACGATGAAAAATCAGAATAACTTTCCGCCCTTTCAGGAGACGGAGCAGGTTTCGGGCCGCCAGCCACTGGCTGCGGGCCGCCAGCCAACGGCTGCGGCGTACCGGTCTGCGGCTGAGCGGGAGCGTCGTCAAACAACGCGGATATATTGTCAATTTGCGGCTCCCCGCCGCCGTCATTTTCCCAGCCTTCGTTATCCGCCGGTTGGCTGGGGGAAAGCCCGTCTCCGGCAAGCCCGAGTTCTTCATCGCTCATATCGAACTCAGCGCCAAATGAACCGTCTGTTTTGAAGCCGTCATCCTGCTGTTCATCTGAAAACTGGCCTGCCTCAATGTCCTCATCGCCTACGGTTATATCAATGCCCGCCTGCGGCGGCAGCGGAACGTCAAGGAGGAGTTTTTCGATAAGGTATGAAGCGCCGAATATCAACCCGAAGAAAAGAGCGGCGAAAAAGAAAGCGCGCAGCAAAACGATAATAATGTCCGCCTGAAACAACAAGCCCAGCAGAAAAGAAGTTACAAAAGCGCCCGCGGCACAAATAGCGCCGCGTTTCATCTTTTTCGCCTGGCCACAAGCGCGGCAATGATTTTGTCGGTTATATCTACCGAGCGGCTGTACCAAACGATGCCTTTTGTCGCCCGGTCAAGCACCATCGTATAGCCTTCGGCTTCGGCGACAAGGGCAACCTGCGCGTTTATCTGGTTCAAGGTCTCTGTATTTGCGGAATTATTCGTTATGCGGGCATGGTCAGCCTCCAACTCGGCGGTTTTTTTCTGGTAGTAGTCTTTGAGAGCATCCGTTTTTTTTAATACATCGGTTTGCAGGCGCGTCAACTCCTGTTCCAGCGCTTTCTGATTGCCGGCCCGGCTCTGCGGCGGACGGCTTCGCGCCTGCTGAGCCCCCGCGTCCGCCCCCCACGGCGCATCCGGCGTGTCGGCAGCCGCTTCGCTGAGCGTTTTTTGCAATTCCTCGATACGCGCCTGAATGCCTTTTATTTCCTGCTGCCGCTTTTCCAGTTCGGCCTTTACCTGTTCGGTCTTTTTTTCCAGTTCCGTATAAGCGTTGTTATTTGCATTGAGCGCTTGTAAAATGCGGCCGTAATCCACAACCGCAAAACGGGTAATTTGCTGCGCATAGAGCGGTATTCCAAACGGCGCGGCGGTCATAAACACACACAGCACCCAAACAATTCTCTGTCTCCGCATAGATTTAGTCTATCTTTTCTTTTTTACAAGCGCAAGACGGGGAATTTTTCAAGCCGTAGGGCAATGCTGATTAAATTAACCCTAATCGCGCTCCCGCAGCCGCCCCTCCAAAAAATTCTGCTGCCCCCATCATAAAAAACCGATACTTATAGAAGAGAACTGCCGAACCCAAAAAGGCGGCAGCGCCAAAACGGCGGCGGCGGTTCATTTCCAAGGTAAATGTATGAAACGTAGTTTTATGGTGTTTTTCTGTACCGCGCTTATATTCTTTTCGTGCGACCTTAACCCGCCCGGCACGAATAATATGAAAGATGACCCGCGGCAGGCGGCGCTGCTGCTCAAAAGAATGTTCATTCCCTATGGGGGCTACGGCTACTTGTACTACGATGAAAACAGCATTCAAGAAGAAGACGGCGAAGAACTCCCTCCCGATGAACAATGGATACTCATAGACACAGACGGCTCCAACTTTGACCCGCTTTACCGCAAGTACAAACTGTACCTGCCGGAAAATACACAGTCTACCGTCATAATCGCCGAACCGAAAACTGAAACTTCGCAGGTATCGTACACTTACAGCGGCTCAACGTCTCCGAAGGGCATTTTTCCAAATATAACCGCCATGGATGCTATCACCGTAACGGTAAACGCCAAAAACGGCGATACCGACGAATATACCATCGAATTGACGCGGAATGGTTCTAACCTGCCGCTTTCGCAGGCAGCCCCCCCCCCCGGCGGGCAGGAATTCCCCGGATATTCCGGCAGCGCGGACGGCATCATTCCGGGGCGGCCGCACGGCACGAATTAGCGGGTTTCCCTTATGTATTTCCGTTTATACCGCATCCGGATTTTTGCCGCTGTTATACTTGCTGCGGCATTATGCGCGTCCTGTACGACAACAGCGCGGCGCGGCGCGGGGGAAAACGGGCGGCGCGGCGGCGTTTCTTCTCGAATTACCCTTGTCGCGGCGGGCGATAATTTAATTCATATCGAAATAATTAATGATGCCCGAAACGGCGGCGGCTATAATTTTGAACCTGTTTATTCTGAAATAAAGCCCGTTATTGCCGGCGCGGACATTGCTTTTGTCAATCAGGAAACGCTTATTGCCGGGCCTGCGTTTGAATTCTCAGGATATCCTGAATTTAACGGCCCCGTTGAAATAGGCGACGCGCTTGTCAAAACCGGCTTCAATGTAGTAAACCATGCAACCAACCATGTACTCGACAAAGGCAAAGCCGCCGTGTATGCCGTAATGGATTATTGGGAAAAACGTCCTGAAATTGCACTTCTGGGCATACACCGGAGCGCCGCTTCGCGTTCCGGGAAAAAAGCGGTTATTGAAAAGAAAAACATAAAAATAGGCTGGCTTTCATACACATACGGCACTAACGGCATACCGCTGCCGCAAGACAGCCCATACCTTGTATCGCTTATTGATACAAAAGTAATGGCGGAGGAAATTAACGCGTTGCGCCCGTTCTGCGATTTTTTAATTGTTTCAATGCACTGGGGCGAGGAATACCGGCATACGCCCAATAGGCGTCAGGAGGAACTTGCCGAATTTCTTGCCGCGCACAATGTTGATTTGGTCATCGGCCATCACCCGCATGTTATTCAACCGGTGCGCGAAATCAAACGGGAAGACGGCGGCGCTACGCTTGTGTTTTTTTCGCTGGGAAATTTCCTTTCATGCCAAAAAGAAAAAGCGCGCCTGCTGGGAGCGCTTGCCCGGGTTACGATAACAAAAACCGTATACAAAACAGCGCCGCCGGACGTAACGGTAAGCAGCGCCGAAATTATCCCTATCGTAACACATTACAGCAAAGAATATAAAAATTTTAAAATATATCAATTGGGAAAATATACCGAAAAACTAATGTTAGAACATGGCATACAAAACAGTGAAACTACCGGCACGGACTATTTTATGAATCTGAATAAAACGGTGTTCGGAGGATTAAACGTTCAATGAAAATTCTGCCGGCGGCGTTTAAGTATTCCATACCCGTGCTAATGGGCTATTTGGCGATAGGTATCGCTTTCGGTCTTTTATTACAACAGGCGGGGTATCCCTGGTATCTTGCCCTTGTTATGAGCATTGTGATGTATGCCGGCTCAGCGCAGTATATCGCCGTAGGGCTTTTTGCCGGCGGCGCTTCGCTCGGCGAGGCGGTGCTTATTCAGGCTGTAGTAAACGCCCGCCACATAGCCTACGGTATCACCATGTTAAAACGCTACAATGCCGCCGGTCGATTTAAGCCCTACCTTATCTTTTCGCTCACCGATGAAACGTTCGCGCTTCTTTCATCGTGGGATTCGGATGACATTCCCAAAAATAAAAATCTGTTTTTATTTTATGTATCACTTTTGAATCATTCGTACTGGATAGCGGGAAGCGTAATCGGCGCTCTCGGCGGTTTTCTTATCCCATTCAAAATTGAAGGAATAGGGTTTGCGCTCACCGCTCTTTTTATTGTACTAATGATTGAACAAATCTACCGCATAAAAAAAACAGCGCCGTTTGTTATTGCCGCGGCTGCCGCCGTCCTTTGCGCCGTATTCCTTCCCATCCGCGTTTCCCTGCTCTCCGCGCTGACTGCGGCTCTTGCTCTCGTACAAATTTTTGCGCCTTCTACAAACAAAAAAAACATCAACAAAGGAGAAAACAATGCTCAATCTGCATGATGCTTTTGTGTACACATTCATCATGGCGCTTACTGTTTTTGCCTGCCGCAGTTTTGCGTTTATTGTATTCAAAAACGCAAATAGCATAAAAAAAGATATCCTGCCGGAACAATTTATCAGGTTTGTTGAGCGCACCGCGCCGCCGGTAACAATGACATGCCTAACTTGCAACGCTCTAACCGCAGATATCCGCGCCGCAGCCTCCGGCGCGGATGTTTTTTTAATCGCGCAGACTGCTTTTGCCGCACTCCTGACCACGGCACTCCATGTTTGGAAACGCAACGCATTTATAAGCATAGGCGGCGGCACCGCCCTGTACGTTTTCTTTCCTGTGCTGCGGGAAATGCTGCAAATTCCGCCGGCATATCCCTGATTTATACGGTAACAATGCGGCAGTAACGTTTTTTCCCGGCGCGAAGAACAAGAGCGGCATTTGCGTCTTTGTTTAATACGGAGGCATATATCGTATGCTTTATATTCGGCGCCGCATTCAATTCCATACCGGGCAGTCCCATAAACGCGCCGCCCTGTTCAACAAGCCGGCGGGCTTCGCTTTTGGTAGCGGCAAGCCCGGCATCGGCAAACAAATCCACGACATTATAGCCGGCCTCGAAGCGGGCGCGCTCCAGTTCCTTTGCGGGCATAGCAAAAATGCCATCCGCGCCGCCGCCAAACGCCGCGCGCGCGCCTGACAGCGCTCTTTCGGCTTCGTCAACACCGTGTATGAGGGCAGTAACTTCGTAGGCCAGCCTTTCTTTTGCGGCGTTGAGATTCTTCTCCGGCGCGCAGAGCGCGCGGCATTCGTTCGCCGGCAGAAAGGTAAACAATAGTAGAAAACGGAGCAAGTCCGCATCCTGCACATTACGCCAGTACTGAAAAAAGTCGTAAGGGCTGGTAATAGCAGGGTCCAGAAAAAGCGCGCCTTTCTCTGTTTTGCCCATCTTTTTGCCATCCGCTGTCGTAACAAGCGGAAATGTGAGGCCAAAAGCGGGAGAGATGGCTTCACCGGCAGGAGAACTGCCATCCGAACCATCACCTATCCGCCGTATAAGTTCCATGCCTGCCACAATGTTGCCCCATTGGTCGTCACCGCCGATTTGAAGCCGGCAGTTATGCAGCCGGTAAAGTTGGAGGTAATCGTAACTTTGGAGCAGTTGATAATTGAATTCAATAAACGAAAGGCCGGTTTCCAAGCGCTTTTTGTACGCTTCAAAACTGAGCATACGGTTGACAGAAAAATGGCTGCCTATATCGCGTAAAAAATCAATATAATTGAGAGAAGCGAGCCAGTCTTTGTTGTTGGCAAAAAAGAAACTGCCGCTGCCGGTTCCCATCAAAAAACGCTCCAATTGCGCTTTGATAGAAGCCGCATTGGCATCGAGTTCTTCATAACTGAGCATTTTCCGCATTTCGGTTTTGCCGGAAGGGTCGCCGATACGGGCTGTGCCGCCGCCAACAAGAGCGATGCCTCGATGCCCGGCCTGCAGCAAATGGCGGAACGCAAAAAAGGGTACCATATGCCCTATGTGCAGGCTTCTACCGGTGGGGTCGCAGCCGACATAAAATGTAACGGGGCCGGCATCCATAACGGCGGAAAGCCCTTCCATCGATGTGCATTGCGAAACAAACCCGCGTTCGGTCAAATTTTCAAGGGCTTTGTTCATAGAGAGTAGTATAACGGTGAAAGAGAGTAATGTACAGCCTGGCTATACCACGAAAGAATAAATTAAACCGGTACCGCACTTAAGAAACACCCCCGAAAAAACCGAAAATAAAATAACTGGGGCAACACTGATTACATTGACTCTAATCAGTGTTACCCAAGGATATCCTCAGCCTAAAGGCAGGATATGGAGGGAGGCAATGAACATAAAACGACATCATTTTATCTTTGCGTTATTGGCGCTGTACGCGGCGTTTGCCACGCACCCAAGCGGGCTTTCCGCACAGCCCTACGACAAAGAATTTTATCATTTACGCGCTCAGCAATATCTGCTGCAGGGCAATTTGAGCGGAGCGCTTGAAATATACAATTTGCTTATTGGCACAGACCCCACTGATGTACGGGCCTTTAACGGCCGCGGTTTGGTATTTGAACGCCGCGCCGAACTTAATTCCGCAATGTCTGATTTTGAGCATGCGCTTGAACTCAATCCTGAATATGCGGAAGCGCAGCACAACCGCGAAGCGCTGCTTCAAAAATACAAAAATCAAAAACCTTCTTCGGTTGATTTCGCGCCTCAGGGAGTTAATTACAATAACTATATTTTTAACACGGCAAGGCCGCAGCTCAATCAGCCGGGTCAGAACTGGAGTTCATCAAATTCCGGCGTAAAAGCAGGCTCTTCTTCTTTCTCGTCATCAACACCGGTGAAGCCGGCTCAATTTCCGTCAGCCCAAGGACAGGCAAAATCCGACCCTGTTGCCATTGCTATGGAACGGGATACTCGTTTTCAGCCGGATGGCAGGCTCCGGGCATCCGCTTACGATATAGCCGAGGCGGAATCACGGAGCGCAATGCGGCCGGTTACCCAGCAAAAACCTTTGTATGCCGGTGTAAGCACCCGTTCTGTGGAAACAGCCTATGGCACGGACAGCGCCTATTTGCCGCCGTCTATGTATCCGCAGCCGGCAACCGCAGCGCGTGTTGATGGAACAACTATCCGTATCACATCAAGTACGCCGGCAGCCGCGCCGGTGAAACCGGCCAAATTCCCTACAGCGCCGCTCGCGCAGCGCGATGTCGGGAAACGCGCTCCAAAATCGGGGATTACCGAACCGCCTATTATGGGCGGAATCTCAATTGAACGCCGCGCCCCGGCAGCGGCAACAGCGAATTCGCAGATAACGGCTTCCAGCGTGAGGCTTGCCCCCATGGTAGTAACCCAAAACCGGGGAAATGCGCCGGGCATGGAGAACGTGCATGCCCACAACAACGCGGGGCTGACATTCTACAATGCGGGAAGTTACGAGTATGCTATTGAAGAATTCACGCAAGCAATAAGCGCATCGCCGGAATTTACCATAGCGTACAATAATCGCGGCGTAGCCTATGCGCAATTAGGCAAGTTTGATTTGGCTCTCAACGACTTCAATCAGGCACTCCGGCTTAATCCCTACTATTTTGATGCCCAGCATAATCGTGAAGTTACCCGCCCGCTTGTACGGTGAACCTTGAATTCGTGTTTAAGGTACGGTAAACTGAATACGTGAACCTTGAAGCGTTTATTTTGGGTTCCGGCGGTATGATGCCTCTGCCGAACCGTCATCTCACTTCAGTACTGTTACGGAGGGAGGGTGAATTATTTTTGTTTGACGGCGGCGAGGGGACACAGGTTAGTCTGCGCCGGCTTAATCTGCGATGGAAAAAAATCACCGCTATCTTTGTAAGCCACACCCATGCCGACCATGTTACCGGCATCCCAGGCATTCTTATGCTTTCTTCGCAGGTTGACCGCGATGAACCGCTCTATATTTACGGGCCGCCGCGCATTGCCGAGTATATTGAGACGAGCAAACAGGTGCTGGATATGTATATCAACTACGAAATTATTGTCCGCGAAGTATCTTCGCCGGGCGTTGTATATCAAACTGACGATTTCCATATCCGCTGTTTTTATTTGCGCCATACCAAACCCTGTCTTGGCTGGACGTTGGAAGAATATGACCGTCCCGGCGAATTTTTCCCAGAGAAGGCATTGGAACTGAATGTGCCGATGGGGCCGCTCTGGTCGCGGCTTCAGCATGGCGAGGATGTTGAAGCCGCGGATGGGCGCATAGTTTCCCCTGCGGATGTGATGGGGCCGCCGCGCGCAGGCCGTAAATTCTCGTTCGTTACCGATTCGTTGTACTTTCCGCAGATTGCGGATGAAGTGCGCGGTTCGGATTTTTTTGTATGCGAAGGAATGTTCACCCGCGACTTGGAAGAGAGCGCTGTTGAAAAAAAACATATGACTTCGGAACAAGCAGCGCGGATAGCCCGCAGCGCGCAGGTGAAAAAACTGGCGCTCATTCA
Organism: Spirochaetaceae bacterium; assembly: GCA_031257075.1. GTDB lineage: Bacteria > Spirochaetota > Spirochaetia > Treponematales > Breznakiellaceae > JAIROZ01. The sequence goes on along the minus strand of JAIRPM010000169.1, from coordinate 6,975 downwards.
TTACAGCCCGCGTTACAACGAAAACAACCTCAAAGAACTGCTCACCGAAGCAAAAGCGGTCTTTCCAGAAACGGTGCTCTCACGCGACCGGGCTGTTTTTCCGATAGAGTATGAGGAATAGGCGGGGAAACCATGGCAAGCCGCGGTAATAATCTTATCAAATCGATTCTTTTACTTCTTTTGATAATCATAATCGCCGCAGGCGGACTGCTCTGGTTTGATTATCTCAATGTAATTGACATCAAAACAATAATCGCGCCTGTTTATCGCCTTTTGAAGTTGGGCAACCGCAGCCAGCCTCCGCTCACGCCGGGCGAAATGCTCAATATGGACGCTGAACGGCTTGCTGTTTTGATAGAAGCCCATGACCTGCGCAGCGCCGAACTGGACAAGGTTGAAAACGACCTGGCTACGCGGCAAGGCGAAATTGAGCAAATGGCCGCCGAACTCGAACAGCGGCAAAAAGGCTTGGATGAGCGCGAAAAATCGCTCAAAGCCGAAGAAGATGCCGCCGCCATACAAGACCGTAACGTTACGCAAACCGCGTTATGGCTCAACAATATGCCGCCCGATGCGGCTGTGAATATCATTGTAACCATGGATGACCAGGACATTCTCGACTTGTTCCGCAAAGTTGAACAACTAGCCGCAGAATCCGGGAGCGCTTCGCTGGTTTCCGTTTGGCTTATGAACGGCAATATGCCCCCGGCGCGCGCCGGAGAACTTCAGCGCAAAATGAAAGAACGCCCATAGGTATCAAAAAACTTCAGCAGCCAGCGGTATTGCTTCCATAGCGCCGGGACGGGAAACAGCTATGGACGACGCTTTACAGGCGGCGGCAAGCGCGGCGGCAGGTGCAAATCCCCGCGCGCGGGCAGCAACAAAGTATCCCAAAAAAGTATCGCCCGCGCCGGTTGTATCGGCAACAGGCACTTTGACAATTTCGCCTTTTTCACGCGCCCCTTCAAAGCCATAGTACGCCCCTTCTTTCCCGGCGGTCAAAATAATTTCAGAACGCGGAAAAAGCCGGACAAGCATATCAAGCAAAACCGGATAGGGGATATCCGGCGCGGCGGCAGCCAAAGCCGCGCCTTCGATTTCGTTGACAAAAAGCATACCGGCGCGGTTCAGCGGCAGGGCTTTTGCGCGTTCATCGAAGGGAGACGGATTCAACGCTATTATTATTCCGCGCTCGTATGCTTTTTCCATAATAAGCCCGGTTACCGGTATTTCATTTTGAAGCACGACGATATCGCCCGCGCCAAAAGCGTCCAGTGTTGATTCAACTTCTCCCGCGTTTATCGCGCCATTCCCGCCCGCATACAAGACTATGGCGTTTTGGCCTTTGCTGTCCAATTGAACAATGGCCTGCCCTGTCGCACCTTCATAGTTCCGTATATATGCGGTGTTCACCCGATAGGATTCAAGCAGTTCGCGCAAAAAAGCGCCGTCCGCGCCTATTTTGCCCGCCATCCATGTTTCCATACCGGCTTTCGCCAATGCCGCAGCCTGATTTGCGCCTTTGCCGCCGGCGCTCCGCCGCAGCCCTGCGCCCGCTATTGTTTCACCTTCGCGCACAATATGATTTACCTCAAAAATCATATCAATATTGATAGAACCAAAAACAAGTACTTTCATACGTTAAGATTATCCTACAATTTTAGTTTTGACAGGGCAACTATAAAACACCGGCGGCCGCGCCCCAAGCCTCATCAGTGTTATTCCCCCGCGTTTAAGGAAGCGCTGATTTCATTGGTGGTTTCCCGCACATTTCCGGTGCTTTCTATAACCTCACGCGATATTTCTTCCAGTTTGAACATGGCATTTTGAATAACGCCGCTTTCGCCGCGAATTTCGTCACAGCCGGTGCTTACCTGTGCCGCGGCGGCGCGCAGCAGTTCCAGCGCGCTCAAAACACGCCCGCCGTTCTCTACTTGAACACTAACAGCGGTATTCATCTTGTCAAACGACAAATTCATTCCCGTAATGCCGGCAAACATTCCTTCCATCATCGCAAGTGTTTTTTCAGACATCTTTTGAATACGCATAATAGATGTGCGCATTGTTTTAATTTCATTGGAAATTGATACCGATTCGTTATTTGACGATTCCGCAAGTTTACGCACCTCTAAAGCGACAACGGCAAACCCTTTACCCGCCTCTCCCGCATGCGCCGCTTCAATGGCGGCATTCATCGCAAGCAGATTGGTCTGCGCCGCAATGTTCACCAGCGTTGCATTGGCATTCTCCAGCACGGCCGACTGGCTTGCAAGCCCGGAGAGGCCGTTCGCAAGTTCGGTAAGCATTGTACGCCCTTCGCCGGTAGAATTGAAAAGTTTGTTGGTTAGTTCCCGGGCATCATCGGTAATCGAGCGCACGTTGTCAATGTGGCGCACAACTTCTTCTATCGCTTCCGATGAACGCATAATATTTTGAGATTGAATTTCGACCGCTTCTTTTAATGATTCAATAGAATGAGCAATGCGGTCAACCGATTCCGCTGTGCTATGAACCGCATCCTGCTGGCTGTTTGTTTTAAGCCCGACCGCTTCCATGTTTTTTATTATCGCGGTAAAGCCATCCTGCGATGCGTCAATTTTGCTATGCAAATCTTTTACAATGCCGGCATTTTTTTCCGCTTCGCTGTTAATTTTTTCCAGCGCGCTGCGCATATTTTCACGTATCTTTTCCAGCGCATATTGAATACCGCCGATTTCATCACGACGAATTTTTGTGTATGTGCGCGAAAAATCCATGCGGGCAATAGCGGCTGCGGCCGCAACCGCTTTTTTGACCGGCGCAACAAGCGAACGCGCCCCAAAATAGGAAATGATAATAACAACGATAACCGCGATGATACATAACGCGATGGTTGTAAACGCGACACTGTTTACTTCCTTAAAGATTTGTTTTGCCGGAATCAGCGATACAAGATACCAGTCAACATCAGGAATAAAAACGGAATAAAAAAGCGTATCACCCGAAAGCCTGCTAAAACCTGACTGCATAGTCAAAACATCCTGCCGGTATGATTCAAAATTCTTGTCGGCAAAGAAATCTTTTTTTAACACTGCCTCGGCATCAGGGTTGGTAACATACAGGCCTTTTGCGTCAATAAAATAACTTTCTTGCCCGGGAAACACAGCAAAGTTTTTGAGCATCCCGTCAAGAAATCCTATTGATACATTGCCCGACACAATGCCGATATCATTTCCATCTTGATTATACACATTGATAGAAATAGCCGTGGTTAATTTTTGCGTTACAACATCAACGTAGGGCGGCGCAAATGAAATCTGGCCGTTTTTCGCTTTCGCGCCTTTATACCACGCGCGCGCCGTATTGTCCCAGTCTTCGTTGGGACGGTAATCGGTATCAAAAACGGCATAACCGCCTTCATGAAACCATACACCGTTACCTGAACAATAAATCAGTACGATGTCAGACTGCGTTGCTTTTATCCGGGCAAAAAGATTGTGCAGGGCATCCTGGTCAACTATGTCCGCATCCATAAAAGGCGCGGCGGCGGCAGCAGTCTGCTTTACCAGCCCCGCCCACTGGGCACAGCGGGCGCTTACGGTGGTACGCAGATGCATCACCTGCTCGCGGACGCTGCTCTCCACAGCCCTCAGCGAAACCGCCCTGAACCGCGTTAAAAACAAGGCCGAAACAAGCGTGGTAATGATAATAACGCCGCCGGCCATCATTCCGACTATGAGTACGGCAAAAGACTGTCTTTTGACAGGGGGCAAAGCCTTGACTTGTTGAACCATACCGGGAAGTATACAGCAACACGTTCACTCCGTCTACATTTTTACTGAGGAAGCAATATCGCGTTTATATAAATATTTTTGGTCTTAGCCGCGCCGAGGGCATCTTGCGCGGTAATTTTTCCGCGGGGGCGGATGTGGGGCGGCGCGTCAGTAATAAGGACTATGTGCCTGTCCAGTCCGCGCCAATTTAATTTCGTAACCGCGTCATAGAGCGCTTCATGGATAGCCTCAGGAATATCACCGCCGCCCGCCGCCCTCACATTTTTCAATGTTGTTTGAATTTTCCTTACATCGTTGGAAAAATCAACGGGCCTCGTCAAATACTGCTCGCGGTAATCACGGAAAAACACAAACCCTACGCGCAGCATTGAATAGTCCTGCATCAGTTCGCTCAGCGCCGCCGGCAAATCTTTGCTCAACTGTTCTATATCCTTTGACATACTCCATGTTGTATCAAGCGCTATAACAAGGTCTATGTTGTCATTTTTTGATTTACGGACAATATCGCGTATAATGGCGGTAAGGTCGGTGGAAACGCGGGATTTCCGCAGTTCGCCGCCGCTTGAACGCGTCAAAGCGCCCAGCGCGTCTTCGGCGTCTTTCATATAATTGAGTTCGGCAGGGCCTTCAAGCGGGTTTTGCACAGGCTGCAGTTCAAAAGGATTGTCCTTGAACCCGCCGGAATAATCGCCGTACGGGTTAGCAAACGCGCGTATGTTCAAATAAGTGCCGCTGCCCGCATACACTTCGCCATGCCGCCCTTCGGGATAACCGTACACAATAATATAGGGAATGTATATATGGAAAACTTCGGCGCTCAGCGCCTGAACATAATCAACCGTCGAGTCCATAAGGTACACATTTTTTTTCCCGTCCGCTATGAATCTGCCGTCAAGCATCCGTTTTTCATCGCCGTTCACCGGATTAGGTTCAAGGGCGCGGTAAGCGTACGTCGGCTCCGCCATAGTAGGGTCGCTTGTGGTTTCACAGAGCATAATAGACCGAATGCCCGGTTTTTTTCTGATATACAGGTGATAACCGCCATCCGCCCCCTGCGTAAGCCTAAGGTCGGAAACCCCTATCGAAAGGTCTCCGGTACCCGTAGAAAAGTCAGCGGCATAAAGCGGGAAGGCAAGCGCACATACAAAAACCGCCCCTAACCGGCGCAAAAGAAAACGCTGCTCACCGCCATGATATAGGACTTTATCATAGCGGCAAAACAGCGTTACTTTGGAGGTCATAATTAATTATCGGCAAAATTGGGAAATTCTTTAGGGCAACGCTGATTAAATTGGCTCTTTGGCAAGCCCTTAATTTCTTATAGACGTGTTCGGGTTACCGGGCAAGTCTCATTATCTTTTTGACTATCTTTACCGGCATTAACATACAGATTAGCAAAATGAACCATACACCGTTAATTTCTATCAAATGCCTAATACTTTCTTTTAATGTAAAGCCTTGCCGGAGCGATTGAATACATAAATACAACGCATTATCTACTTCCTCCTGCAGAGTTATTTTTTGGCTGCCTATGTTTTGAGGCAGTGATTGTTTCCATTTCTTTTGAAAAATCCGGGCATTTTCAAAGTATGTTCTGTCAGGATTCCCGCCGGAAAAATGATATATGTCCGCCGTCAAGCAAACATAATTTTGCCGCTTTTGCGCTATACCAAACGAAAAATCAGCGTCATAAAAATGAAAGCCTTTGATGCGCTTTTCATCAAATGGGCGCTCTTTCCATACATCACTGCTCACAAACAAAAACAACCCGTCCAATGTAATCACTTTGGCAAACTCCTCGTTTTCGGGATTGTTGTATTTATAACTCAAATCGTCAAAAGAGTGCGCCCTGCCGCCATACATTGAGTCATAATAGCGGTAGCGCCCTTTGGGACCAAATTCCCAACTCATAAAATTTTTTTTTGCCGTTGTTCCGCCGGCAAATCCTATAACACCGCAATCCGGCGTCCTTTCGGCAAACCGTACCATACTCATTCCCCAGTTGGGCGTTGGCAGTATTACATCTTCATGAACAAAACACAAATAAGGAAACCGGGCTTTTGACGCGCAGTAATTATAGGCTTGGCAAATGCCGAGGTTCTTTTCCCGGTTGTCAAAAATGATTGTCTCAAATGCGGTTCCTATCGTATTTTTTACACTTTCCGCCATTTGAGCGCACAGGTGCGGATTTACCGAACAGGTAATAACAGAAATGCCGTTTTGATTTTCTTCCATATTTTGGCCTTTTTCGACAAACTTTCGGCTTCATATCCAAATAAAGTTCGCCTATAACGAACATATCGTATTTTTATGTATGTGTAAAGTGTCTCTCATATAAAAAAGAGATGCCTATAGAATACAAAAATGGATTTGGACAGGCTTTTTGTTCTCAATGTAAAGAAATGGCGGCGGACGCGGGGATTTTCTCAAAAAATCCTCGCGGAACGGTGCAATGCCGCGCATTCTTATATAAGGCAGATTGAGAGCGGGAGTGGAAAGCCGTCGTTTGCCTTTATTGGGAAACTTGCCCGCGCCTTGGATATTGAAGCCTATCAGTTATTTTATGACGAAACGGCGGCGCAAACCGAAAAGCCCGCCGCCGCAGGCACGGTGTTTGATGCCGTTAAATCTGAATTTTTGAAAAAAGTCTCCTATGAGTTTGACTCGGCGTTTGACAGGCTAAAAAAGTAAAGCGGCTCTTCAAAAAAACCACACAAAACACAGTCTTGAACGCATTAAAAAACAGAGGTATAATGAGCCAAAACCATTGAAAGATGGCAAAAATGGAAAAAGAATACATTTATATAGTTCAAGCCTCTCTGGAGCCTTCAAATGTTTGAAAAAGAAATGTTTATAAAAACAGATGATAAAAATCAGACGGTAAAAATAGTAAAACGAACAACGCCCTCATTGGAAGAACGGAATGTATCTCTGAAAGATATATTGCAAAAGGCGCAAAAATCGAATAATGATGAGTTTTATACGCGGTATGAAGACATCGAAAAAGAACTTTCAATGTATGATAAAAGTATTTGGAAAGACAAAACAGTGTTTTGCAACTGCGATGACGCCGTTGATGATGCCGAAAAAAATTCATCGGCGTTTGCGCTCTATTTTTTGCGGAACTTCAAAGAACTTGAATTAAAAAAATTAATATACGCTCATTATGGCGGCGGAATAGATTTGTTTAATCAGGGGACAA
>JAIRPM010000114.1 GCA_031257075.1 Spirochaetaceae bacterium | reverse complement strand
GACGGAGATGTTCATGCTCCAAATACCGCCCTAACCTTCCGGTTATAGACGGCACCTACGCTTGACACACTCTCATTACCGGCCCTTCCAGACCGGCAACGCTTTGGTTCAAGGCCATTCGACCCCAAACCGGCTGCATCCGGCGGCGCTCGTCACGCCGCCAAATGGCTTCTTCTTTCTTTCTTCTTTATCTTGTTTGTTGCGAAAATACCGCCTTAGGCCAACGCCGTTTAACTTGCCGTTAACCACCGTTGACTCGGTATCCCCGCACCCCCCTTCCCTACATTACCTGACCCCCGTCTCCGAAAATCAGGCCGTTGCCAAAGATCTGCCGTATACCGCGCCGCTTAACGCCGCGCGCCATACTCCCTCATAGTACCAACACCCATAATTTTATGCAAGCCCCCTTAGTTTCATTCCATTGCGAAACTAAAGGGTAAGAAGCACCGATTAAATCCTCCTTCGGATTTAATCGGTGCTTCCTTTCGACAACGCTGATTAACTTGACGCTAACCAGTACTGTCCTAAAAGCCCGCACTAAACCATTACGCTGTTGCAGTATCCCAAACGCATCATCATTGTAATCCGCGCTGTTTTTTTCTGCAACCCCCCCTCTATCATCGGCACGCCGCCGCCAAAAATACAGTGGGCAGCAGTTCTATGCTGCCCTAGCAGAGCAATTGCGGCAGCAACGCAAACGCCGCCATACCGCCCTCGCCCTGCCACTCCTGCTCGGCGCTTCCTATACTACTTCGCGCCTTTTATCGGCACGCTGGCTAGTTTCCAGAGTTTGCTTTGCCAAACCAAACTGACAGGCACGCTAACAAAGCCGCCGCTTAGGAACTCCGGCTCTATCCTGAAAAACAGGCGACCCAGTGCCGGCTTGCCGTTCTTTTTGACACGGCAAAGGTCAAAGCCTATATCTATCGGCAAACTGACAAATGTTTCGCCTTTTATGCTGCCGCCGGGTAGATACTTGATTATATCGGCGGGAAGAAGGCTGTCCAAACCCAAATCGGAAATGGGCACGTGTATTTCAAGGCCAAGCCCGCCGTAAAGCCATTCAACCTTTGGTATGTTGAAGTGAACATTAAACGGTATCGTTAAAAACAAGCCGGCCTGAATATGAACCAACGACAGTATCTCATCGACAGCGGCTTGTTTCGCGTCATCTTCGTTCATCTCGCCCGTTACAACGATACTACTCCGCCCGCCTTTGGTAGCGGTATTAACTTCCGGGCTAAAGCCCAAGCCTGTGCCTACCGTCATCCAATGGAAAACATAGTACTCGTAACTCACCCCCAGGCTTAAAAGCCGCAGTGTCGCAAAGAATTGCGGCAAATCAACCGATGCGTTCATACTCCACCCCGAATCGCCGGGCACCGGGTCGCCGAGCTTGAATGAATCGTATACATCACTAAAAGCGGTTACGGGGTTTTCGTTCATCATCATACCAAAAAAAGCCCAGTTAAGCCCCACAAGCATATCTCCCGCGCTATGCTTGTGCGTTACGGCTTTGGGAGCCTCTTCCTGTGAGGGAGGAGGAGGGGCTGCCTGCGCAAACACTCCGCCTGCTCCCGCCGTCATGAGCGTTACCAGCGCTATAATTCTGCCAATTCCGCCCGTCTTCTTCTTGTGTATCATAGTACACTCCTTTGGTTTCCGGTCTCCGGTTTCCAATTTCCGGCAACCGTTCTCTTTATATCCGCCCTCACAAGAGAGCGTATTTCCTACCTTACAACTGAAGGCAAAAAACAAGGTAGTGGGTAGTTACACGCGCCATGCAGGTAATTCGGATACGGTTTCGCCCGTATCCTGTGCAGGACTTCGTTCACATTATTAATGATTGCCATTGTTGGCCTCCCCTTTAGTTTAGCGGACAGTGGGCAGTGGGTGCTGCCAACGAAGTTGGCTCGTAGATAGATAGTTAGAATTGATATACCGGACAGAAAACTGCCTCCTGCTCGCTGCCTATTTACACTGTCTACTATCACGAAAAAAAACGCAAGAGACTGCGGGGGTTGGCAGTGCCCACCCGCCAACTATTCACCGGCCGCCCCAAACAGCGCGCCTGTCCGCGGCGCTATGCCCAGATGCTTGTAGGCGAGGGGAGTTACGGTACGGCCGCGAGGGGTGCGTTGGATAAGGCCGGCCTGTATCAAAAAGGGTTCGTAGAAGTCTTCCAGCGTATCAACCGCCTCGCCTACCGAAATAGCAAGCGTGTCCGCTCCGACAGGACCGCCACCGTAACGCTCTATAATCATACGGAGGATTTCACGGTCAAGGCGCTCCAGGCCCAGTGAATCAATCTCAAGACGTTCAAGGCCTTCTTCGATTACATCAAGGGTAATGGACGGCTTCTTTTTCACTTGCGCAAAGTCCCGCATACGGCGGAGAAGGCGGTTTGTTATACGGGGCGTGAAGCGCGAACACGAAGCGAGTTTGGCCGAAGCGTCATCGTCAATCGCCACCTTCATTATGGCGGCGCTCCGTTGAATTATCGTCTGAATATCGGCCGTTTCGTATAACGAAAGCCGGCAGGTAATGCCAAAGCGGCTTATCAGCGGACTTGTAACCATACCGGCCTTTGTTGTCGCGCCGGTAAGCGTAAACGCGGGAACAGGCACCCGTATCGTCCGCGCCGCAGGCCCTTGCCCTATAACCCAATCAAGGGCGTAATCTTCCATAGCAATATAGAGCATTTCTTCGATAACGGGCTTTAGACGGTGAATCTCATCTATAAAAAACACCGACCGGCTTTTTAGGTTGGTGAGTATGCCGACAAGGTCTTTGGGCTTGTCAAGCGCCGGCGCGGATGTTTCGATAAATTCAACGCCCATTTCCGCCGCAATAATGCGCGCCAGCGTGGTTTTACCCAGACCGGGCGGCCCCGATAGAAAGACATGGTCGAGGCTCTCGCCGCGCCCGCGCGCCGCCCGTATGTAGTCGGCAAGGTTCGCCTTCATCCGCTCCTGCCCTATGAATTCACTTAAAAGGCGGGGGCGCAAAGCGCCGTCACGTTCATCTTCGGGAAAAGGCTTCTCTGGATGAAGTATGCTTTCCGGTTGTTTAGATTGTTGAGGCGCGTTCATGGCATCTAATCCTGCCAGTTTTTGATAACGTATTTATAGCCTTGTTCGGTGAGAAACTTTTGCCTGTTGGCGGCAAATTCTTCTTCTACCGTGTAACGGGAAACGATGCTGTAAAAAAAGGACGCGCGGTCTTTCGGGCGGAGTATGCGCCCCAAACGCTGCGCCTCTTCCTGCCGCGAACCGAATGCGCCGGACACCTGTATCGCCATCGATGCGTCAGGGAGGTCGATGGCAAAATTGGCTACTTTTGATACCACGATTACGCGCACCTTTCCCTGCCGGAATTCATTGTAAACCGCTTCGCGGCGTTTGTTGGTGGTTTTGCCGGTAACGAGCGGCGCATCCAGTTCTCCGGCTATGATTTGCAACTGCTCCAGGTACTGCCCTATCACTATAATGTGGTCGTCAGGATGGTTGGTAACCAGGTCGAGTACGATGCTCATTTTCTCCGGGTTTTCACTTGCTATGCGGTACTTTTCACGCTGCGGTGCCGAAGCGTACGCGATTTTGAGGTCGTCCGGCATTGACAGCCGTATTTCGGTGCAAAAGGCTTCCGCTATCCAGCCTTTACTTTCCAGCACTTTCCACGGCACATCGTAGCGTTTAGGCCCGACAAGGCAGAATACCGAGTCTTCTTCGCCATCCTCGCGTATAAGCGTAGCGGTAAGACCCAGCCGCCGGACCGCCTGCAATTCCGCCGTAACACGGAAAACCGGCGCGGGCAGAAGATGCACTTCATCGTAAATGATAAGCCCCCACGGGCGCGCCCGGAACAGGTTGAAGTGGGGGAACAGGCCGTCTTTTTCACGCCGCCATGTGAGGATTTGATAGGTGGCGATAGTAACCGGCGCGACCGCCTTTTTCGCGCCTGTGTATTCGGCTATGTCCGCCCGTTCAAGCGTTGTTTTTTCGAGCAACTCGTCTATCCATTGGTGGACAGCGGTAACGTTGGTTGTCAAAATAAGCGTGTTCGTTTTGAGGCGCGCCATTGCCGCCATGCCTACTATCGTTTTGCCCGAACCGCAGGGCAGCGCTACCACACCAAAGCCCAGCCCCAACGGGCATTTTACCCCGCCATCCGGCCGGCCAAAGACAGCGTCTACCGCGCTTTGCTGGTAATCACGTACCGCCCAGCAAGCTGCGGGAGAAGCGGCTTGTTCGCGCAACGCCATTTCCAAAGGCTCGCCGTCCGCTAACTCCGCCTCGTCTTCTACAGGCCAGCCCAGTTTGATAAGTTCCCATTTAACGGTGCCACGGTGTTCCAGTTTGAGTGTAAAACCTGTTCCCGTATCGGTAAGGTATTTCCGCAGGGACTTGATGTTGGCTATTTCCTCGTAAACGGGCTTATCGTTGATTTGCAGGAACAGGGAACCGTTTGGCATCCCGTCTGCTTGTTCCGGCAAAGCGCCCGCAGAAAGCATTTTTATTTTGCCGAAACGCGCCATCGTGCCGGCAAATGCCTCGATAATGTTCGGCGGCAGTTCGTAACGGCTATACATTTGCAAAACCTGCTCCACCTGGAGGGGAGTAAAGCCGGCCGCAGAAGCGTTCCACAAGGTAAGGGGGGTTATCTTGTAAGTGTGGATATGTTCCGGCGATTTTTCCAGTTCGGTAAACGGCGCGATGGCAGCACGGGCTTCCCCCGCCAACGGCGCATGCACATCCAACAGTAAGGTCTTATCGCTCTGAATTATCAGCGGATTGTCAGGGGCATTCATACAACGGTATTCCTTCTGGCGTTTCGGCCGTTCTGAAAAAGCAAAAAAGTCACGAAAAAGCCCTTATTTCTTTTTGAATAAGCCCAAAATCCGCGCCAGCAAACCCGGTTTTTGCGCCTGCTGGGACGCGCCACCCTTCCGCCGGCCGCTGTCCTTGCGGCCTGCCCTTTCCTGACGGCCACCTCGCGCCCATTCCTGACGGCCTCCTTCCTGACGGCCGCCCTGCTTTCTGTTCCGACGGTCGCCTTGCGCCCATTCCTTGCGGCCGCCTCCTTCTTGGCGGCGGCCGCTTTCCTGACGCCCTGCCCCCTCCTGACGGCCGTTTTTCCCATCACGGTTTTCCCATTCCGCCCCGCGCCGGTCATCACGCCGACGGCGGCCGTCAGCGCGAACTTCGCGGCGACTGTCATCACGGCCTTCACGGCGGCCTCTCTCCGGTTCGGCGTTCATTTGCTCGTCATCGCGGTTTGGACGGCGGTCGTATCTTTGCTTGTAGTATCCGGCGCGGTCTTCGGAAGAAAACGAAGAGAGTCCGGGGCGCGCTGACGGCGCGTTCCCGCCGGCTTCGAAAGCGTCCGGCTGCCGCTCACGGTCAGCGCTAAAGCGCCTTCTCCCGCCGCCGTTGTCGCGGCCGCCATCGCGGGCGCGGTTGCCGCCGCCATTGTCGCGGCCACC
>JAIRPM010000059.1 GCA_031257075.1 Spirochaetaceae bacterium | reverse complement strand
ATACCGACCGCGTGTTTGCCCGGAATAGGCGCGACAATGCGCACCGGCGAGGCGGCAAGCCGTAACGCGATGTTGTCCTGCAAGTTTACTATTTTGGAAAGTTTGACACCGGGGGAGGGGAGTATCTCAAACATTGTGATGACGGGACCCTTGCGTATGCCGGTAACTTCCGCCTGTATGTTGAATTCGTTGAGCGTTTCTTTGAGGACGAGCGCCGCTTTTTTGGTCGTGTCATCAATGAGCCAGTACTGGTCGTCTTCGTAGTCGCTTAATATGCCGTCAACGGGTACCGCGTAGCGTTCTATCCTAGGACTTTTTTTTTTCTCCGCCATGATATTCTGGCGTGGTTTATCATAAGAGGTATTTGCCGGTACGGCGGCTGCCGGCGCACCGGTTGCGCCGTCTTTTTTTCGTATAAATTCATTGGTTTTTTGCGCCGCTTCGTTTTCCGCCCTGCTGATAAGTTTTTCAATATCATGTTCGGCGCTGGTCGTACCACACTCCAGTTCTTCTTCACCAAAACTGTCAATTTCTTCAAGTGTATCATCATCAAATCCGGTAAATATTTCTTCGTCTTCTTGAACGGCCAATTTAAGCACCGGAACATCATTCTTTTTTTCTCTCAGTTCCCTGTTTGTGTCCAATTCATCAACAAATGACAGTTTTTCATTCAAATTTTCCAGCGCCACATCCAATTTTTTGATATTCATTTTTTCAAGTTCCGCCTGCGCTTTTTCATAGGCATCTTCCAATGCCGCTTTGCCCTGCGGGGTTAGCGGGTCGCTTTTTTTTACTTCGTAAAATAATGAATCGCGCGGATTTTCCGGGAGGGCGGGCTCTGACAATGGTTTTACCGGAGTGTTTTCTGTTTGTATGGGAATTGGAACAATGCGCGCTTCTGTATTCGGCTGCGGCCGCGGCCGAATATCCGGCCCGTTAAGCGGCTTACGGGCAACGACTGGCGGGAAAAGCCATGCGGTAAACGCGGCAATAACGATACATTCCATAACGGTTAAAAAAATCATCAAAAAACCGAAACCGTTTTTGCCCAGAAATTGCAGCAACGGTATTTTCTGTTCAAATTCTTCAAACTCCCGTAAATATGAAAAACCTATCGCAAGCGTTATGAATGGGAAGATGACACAATTTAAAACGAATATACGCGCGGGTTTGAATGATTTGTCAGCAAGTATATATGCGGCAAAGAGCAAATATACGGGAATAGCAAACGCTATTGCGCCATAACTATCCGCAAGAAGTTCGCCGAGAAAATTACTGCCCGGCGGTATGCCAAAAAGCGCGGATGAAATAGAAATTGCCGCCAGCGCGGCGGCGGACAACAAAACCAGCGCAAACATCCACGAACTAAAAACGCGGGGCTTGGCCGGCATCATTTGTCCGCCGGTATCACGGTGAACAAATGGCTGCCTATGACGCGCCGCATTAGGCGCGACATCCTGCTTTATATCCCGAAACGAACTGATACCCATTTGAAAAATGCTCTTTTCACTATTATCGGCATTTTTCAAAAAAAGTTTAGGAAAATCTTAGGGCAGCGCTCATTTTTTACGCAAATTAGGGATAAGAAACGCTAAAGTGGCTGCAACAAAGCATAGCCACTTTAGCCTGTATAGTTGATGTTAAAAATTGGTAACGCCGCTGAAGCCGCCGCCGAATTTGAGGCCGAGTTCCGCAGCCGCGCCTTTGAGCGTCCATGAACCGGCATAATCTTGCGAACGCATTTCAAGGCCAAGGTACAAACGGGCAATTCTCCACATGCGCAGGTCGAAACCCAAACGGTTGCGGCAAAGCCCGTCGTAGCCGCCGGTAAACCAACTTAGCGTGAGGATACGGCCAAGATTTAGCTGTGTTTCAAGGCCGACATTGAAATAGGTTTCCTCACTGGGATTGAAAACAGTAAAGCCGATATTCGGGCGGAAAACAAGCAAATCTTTGTGCAAAGGCCGGAAGAGCATGTAAAAATCCCAGCGCATCGGGCGCACGACCCAGTAAGTATCGCAACTGCTTTCGGAATGCTGAACATCGGTAACGCTTTTTGTATTCACGTTAAACCCTTGTTTGATAAAATCATCTATACGCAAAAGCGTGTTGCGCTCCGGCGAGAACCGTAATTCTGCTTTTGTATGCAAACCGGCGGGAATAAGCGGTATGTTGAGCAGGCTGACACCCAAGTCCAAAATAGGGAACAGCGCGTATTCACCTTGAAGGCTTATGTCTATGCCGCCCCAATCCTGCAAAGATGCCGGGTTTTCAAAAACATCAGCGGCCATATACATTTCCGCCGTGCCTTCCAATCCCATTTCAACATAATTCGTGTCCGTGAGTTTTACATTCAAATCGGAACGCGGTATGTAAAGATACGGAATATAGTGGGAAGCGGTCGCGCCGACAAATAACTTGGGCGTTATGCCGAAAAAGTTTTTTGTGTGCCAGTGCGCTTTTAGCGATTCGATAAAAACCGCGCCGGAAAGCGCCGCCCCATACCGTACTTCGCCTTCTTTTATGCCGTCCGCAAGCATTTGGAATATTTCGTTACTCAAATTCAGGTCAAAACGGGCAGATATACCGCCAAACGCAAGCCCAACCCCGCTGGAATTGCTGAACGAAAGTTCAAATTGAATAAGGTTTTTTGCGTACATTTCAAGGTTGAAATCGACACCGTTGGATTTTATTGCCGGCTCGCTCGCTACTTTGTCAAAGTCAAGTATGATATAGCCGTTGCCGTCCTTGTATTTGGTGTTTTTCGGGCCAAACAAATCCAGTGCTCCAATCGGAAAATCGGTACCCAAACCAATGCCCAGCCGTGTAAACGCTATTCCGAGCGCGAATTGGGTGTAGGGGTCTAAATGCGCGGTGCTGCCTTTCTTGTCAGTAAAATAATCTGACACTCCCCCTCCTGATGCCTTGCCCCGCGCGTCTGAGGCGGCTTCGGCCATTTCGGTTTCGAATAGTACATCATCCTGAGCAAAAACGCCCGCCGCCGTTATCAGAGCGCCTAGCGCGATAACAAATATAATCTTTTTCATGTTATAAAAATCCTCCCTTTATTAAAATTTTACTTTGTAATCAAAGTCGATAGTTGCGTCAGCAATGATGCGTACCGCGACTTCGCGCTCGGCCTCTGTCTTGGTATCATCAACGGGGGCTATGGAAAAACACTGTATCGCAGCGCCACTCGGGCCCAAAAGCAAGGCCGGCCGCGGCATTGATATAGGCTCGTTCGTATTTGCATATTCAACAGAACTTGTCTCGCCATTTTCCAAACTAAGTACTTCATCGTAAATAGTAGTGGTTTTCGGCCTGTTTTTGGCAATACCGATTTTGAGTTCTTCAGGCAGTACTTGATTAAATACATTGAGCGTTGCTTTTACCGACTTAAGTGTGCCGATATCCTGCTTGTTTATTTCTTCACGCAGGTCAAAATCATTACCAGCGCCCAGTATGTCATCTAGTTGGGGGCAGTGCAGTTTGAGGTAGGTCTCGTTAGCCGCAGTAACTGTCTTTGCGTCGCCATCCCCTATTCCCGCAGTTACAGAAAACTTTAACGGCACAACCAGCGCAATGTCTACGCCTGCGCCGTTTTTGAGCGTGGCGTTAGTGGTATCGGGTATATGGTACTGCAAGGTATAAACAGGCGCGTTCTTTTTGAGAATAGTAGTTGTTAAATCGGTCTTGCTGCTGTGGTCTGGATTTTGCAGAGATGTGCCGTAAAAACTTGTATGCTTGAAACCGGTATTTGCGGCTAGGTTGCTGTTAATAATATCGGTTGTGTCATTCTGCGAAATTGCTTTAACAGTAAGGTTGCTTATGGCAACTTCTGAAAAAATGTAGCACCATGCCTGGCTAAACTGCGCGCCGCCTAACATCGCCATAAGGTCAGAAAACGCGGCGGTGTCTCCCATGTCGCCATCTTTATCCTCCGTAAAAGTAACGTTTATTGAATCATAATCATGTACTTCTAATTCGGGCTGGTACTTTATACCGGACAACTGCATGGTTTTTTCCGGCAAAAGTTTTAAATTAACTGTGAGCAGTTCTACCTCACTGTTTCCAAGGCCGGTCAGCGTTATTTTTGGTGAACGCCATACAACCGCGTTATTTTCCAGGTCAAGCACAACCTCGGATGCGTTTTCATAATCGTTGTCGGGTTTCTTAAACCGGACCCATGATATAAATGAATTTTTATTGGTTTCGTTAATGACATTGCCGGTACCATTTATACGCGGGAGAGCGTTTTCTTTGAAGGTACAGCGAACATCATAATCAAGATTGGTTATGGCGGTTATTTTGAATGCTTCTTCGGGCATAGCGGTGTCGATTTTGAGTGGTATTTCAAATTCATATCCGCCTTCTACCGGCAACTGTTCGATAAAGCCATTGTCCGTCTTCGCGCCGAATGCGGTGTCAAATAAAACATCCAACGCATCATTGAAATTTTGCTTCATTTTTTGCTTGATTTCACGTTCGCCCATTGGAACAGGATAGTGTATCAAATAGGTTTGCTGCTCCGTGCCTTTTATGGCATCTGTGCCCGGTTTAACCCAGAGGTATCCGCCGCCGGTTACGCCCGGCGCTTTTTTGCCGTCGTAGACAACAATACCGTGTTCGCCGTCAGGGTCGAGCGCTGCCTGTAATTCCGGCGCGGTAAGTCTGCTCAGCGAAAACCCTGAGTTTTCGCCCTGAAAACTGGTGGTGCCGACCGGTATATGCAGTGCCCAGTCAGTTGCGCTCATGTGCAGGCCTGTCGGCGCTTCGCATGCGCTCAAGGCCAAAACAACGGATACTGCCGTTACCGCGCTGATTTTTTTTACGGATGGCCCGCATCTGGATTTTTGTACTTCTGTCATTTTATAAAAACTCCCACTATTAGATTTTTAGGGCAACGCTGATTAAGAATTAATGTAATCAGTGTTCCTTAATAAAGCAATCAATACTTTTTAATATAGTGCGAAAATGAAAAAGAGACTACCCCCCGGTCAGCGTTACCCTAGAATAATAAGACAACATTTGATATTCTGTGAAAGTACTGTGCGGTAAGCCTCAAAATTAAAGATTTGCCGCTTTCTTAAGGAGAAATAAATGAAAAAATATTTTTTAGGGGCGGGGTTGTTCGGTTTCATGAGTTTAATGAGCCTTTTTTCACAGACTGAAGCGGCTGGAACACCGCAGGCTGCCGCGCTGCTCGCTAAAATCGACAACAACGAAATTTATGATTCTATCCAATACGAAGGTGAAATGGTTATAAACTACCAGGGCCGCCGTTATGTAAAAACGATGAAGGCATGGGCGCGTGGAAAGGAATTTTCATTCATAGAATTTACCAACAGCGATGATGCGGGAACGAAGTACCTTAAACGGGAAGGCCGGCTCTATGTGTATTCGCCGGACACAGAAGAAGTTATGCTCATTTCCGGGCATATGCTCAAAGAAAGCATGATGGGCAGCGATATGTCTTACGAAGATACGATAGACAATAATACGCTTTCGGCGCGGTACACGCCGTCTATCGCGGGCAGCGATGTGTGGAAAGGCCCGGACGGAAACCGCGATTGCTGGCTGCTGGAATTGACGGCAAAAAAGAAAACGGAAAGTTATCCGCGTCAAAAGTTGTGGGTGGATAAGGCAACCGGCGATATGCTTCATTGTGAACAATACGCTCTTTCCGGCGCAAAACTGAAAGAGTACAGCCTTCTCAAAATTGAAACACAAGCGGGAAAGCGTTTTCCGGTAGAAATGGAAATCCGCGATATGCTCCGTAAAAACAGCGGTACCGTAATGCGGATGAAAAACGTAATTCTGGACAAGCCTATTCCCGAAACGGTGTTCGGTATGCGGAATCTAGAACGCTGACTTTGATTGAACAGGTACATCAGGCAGCGGAGGATGAATGAAATTCTTTTTACCTAAAACCGCTTTTTGCGCCCTTTTTATTGCCGCCGCATTGGTTCCCGCCGCTGCCGCGCCGTCTTTCTCCGGCCTGCTCGACAGCAAACTTACAGGCGCGTTAGGAGACGGCCGGAATTTTACATTCGGCATAGAAGAATACCTTAACCTGCGTATGCAAGCCAAAATAGGTGCTATAGCGCAGGTTTACGGCGCGTTCAACTTTACCGCGTTTGCCGGGCAGCATGCCTTGTTTGCCGTTCCCGCTCCTGCTAAAGGTGATGCCGGCTTTGTCGTAGGCGATAATTTTGCTTCCAGTATCGAATTGGAGCGGCTCTATCTGCAACTTGCGGGCGATGCCTTTATGCTGAATGCGGGGCTTTTGAGGCAGGCTTTTGGCTACGGTTCTGTTTGGTCGCCGGCGGATTTTTTGAATCCCCGCAATCCGCTCATAACCGATGCCCGCCCCCGCGCTGTGCTTGCCGTTGTAGGTTCATATTTTCCCGGCGATACCAGTAAAATTATAGCCTTTGCCGCCGCGCCCAAAGAGCCGGACAATGCGGGCGGGCAAGGTGTTCTTGGCGGCCTTTCGGCGGAGAAACATTGGAGTATTGCCAGTATTCAAGGATTGTACGCATACGAGGTAGGGAAGGGGGGAGGGCTTCACAGAGCCGGACTTTCCTTCAAGGCCGATGTGTATGCCGGTTTGTACGCCGACGCTCTCTGGATATTCAACCCCGATGATGCCGCCTCGTTAGACGGCTTGTCAGCCGCTGCCGGTTTCGATTACTCATTCGGCACGCGCGAGCCGAAGCCTTTTTTTCAAGCGCTGGTTGTACAAGCGGAATACCTTTACAGCGGCGCAGAATCTCAAACGGCGGCAGGCCGCGGAGGCCTGTATTCCAAGCGCCACTATCTTTCGGCGGGCGTTGTCTACAGAGCAACCAATTACACGGCGTTCACCCTTTCCTGCCTTGCGGGGCTGGAGGATGGCTCGGTTGTACCCATCGCTGTCTTCGACCAAACCTTGTCGCAGGGCCTTTCGTTCACAATGACCGCCCAATTCTTTCCGGTGCTAAGTGGGGAATTCGGGCGTGAAGGCAAAACGGCGGCCAGCCTGTCGGTAAAATTGCAGGCTAGATTTTAGCCCGGTTTTCGCGCCCTGAACAGCATCACATCGCCTATATTCAGCAATTTTGCCGCTCTGTCGGCAATGTTTTTTAGGGGAAGGGGGGCAATTCCCGCGGCTAAACCGCCCCATGTAACGGTTTTTTCCACAACAAAACCATGCTTTATGAGCAGTGATTTTAAAGTGTTCCGCGAAAAAAGGTACAGATGGTCAAATATCGCGCTGCGCCAGTACTCTTTGAAAACCCGCGCCTGAAAGCCGGCAATATTCGGCGTAACAACGATGAAAAAGCCTCCCGGCCTGAGAATCTCAAATGCTTTTTGAACAAAGAAAGAGGGTTTGTTCAAATGTTCAATGACATGCGATGCATGAAGTATATCAAACGAAGAAGGGGCAAAACCGGCATCTTCCAGCGTAGATGTCCGCACATCCAGCGCCCGGCTGCTGCGGGCAAATTCAGCCTGCGCGGGATTCGGCTCTACGCCGCACGCTTGCCAGCCTCTGTCCCGTAGATGAGTCAGTAACGCGCCGGTCGCGCAGCCTACATCCAGAAAACGGTTTTTCCCCAACTGGAAATTTCTTTTTTCAATACTAACGATGCCGGCATCATTAAGCCCCAGCATCCCAAGCCTGAGAAAAGCCTGTTCGTTTTTTAATTCATAACGCAGATAATTTTCGTTCTGATAGCGTTCCAAAACGGCGCTGCTCTCCGGCTGAGGATTTTGCTGTACAAGATGGCACCGTTTACATTCAACGTATGAAAATCCGCTGCACTGATAACGCGGCTTAAATACAATGCCGCCGCAAAGCGTACAAGGAATTGGTATCTGTTCTTCTTTTACAAATGGTGTTGACCATGTTTTGTATTCATGCATAACGGCAGTTTTGGCGGACGGTTGGTTTTCGCGCCCGGAGCAATTTTCTTCCGGCTGACCCCTTCAGTTGGAATAAAAGGCAAGAAAACCAACTGTCCGTGTCAACCTGAGGAAGCGCCATTCTTATTGTTAAGGAATGGCGCTGGTTGGATTTGCTAGGCTTTCTTTTTGTTTTTGGAAACTACGTCAAAGACAACGGCCGCAAGAAGCACCGCGCCCTTTACCGCCAACTGCCAGTTTGAGTCGATACCGATGATGGACATACCCTGATTGAGGACGCCCATAAATACCGCGCCGATAACCGCGCCGCCTACCGTGCCCGTGCCGCCATAAGCGGAAGCGCCGCCAATAAAACAGGACGCGATGGCATCCAGTTCGTAGTTTTGCCCGGCGCTCGGCGCCGCCGAATTGAATCGGGCAACACACATAAGCGCGGTAAGCCCGGCAAGAAAGCCCATGTTCGCGTAAGCAAAGAAGAGCATTTTGTTCGTGTTGACACCGCTCATTTTTGCCGCTTTTTCATTGCCGCCAATCGCGTACAGGTAGCGTCCCGGCACCGTTTTCGCGGTGAAGTAACTGTACAAAAGCACAACCACGCCTACAAGAATCAGAATAACGGGAATACCCTTGCTTTTGCCGAGTAATATGGAAAGCGCCAGCACCACCGCGACAATAACAGCCAATTTAGCAATCCACACGGGAAGCGGCGTTGTTTCGTATTTCTTTTTATTTTTATTGACGCGGCCGATTACCTCAGAGGCCACATATACCGCGCTTACAATGATGCCAACCACCAGCGAGATGGTAAAAACAACCGTTCCAGACGCGTTGCTGGGGATAAAACTTGTAAAATAGCGCAGGTAATTTTCAGGGAACGGATTTAAGGTAAGGCCGTTCAGTACGACAAGCGCAAGCCCGCGCCAGAGAAGCATACCTGCCAGCGTTACGATAAACGGCGGAATACGCACATAAGCAATCCAAAAACCCTGCCATGCGCCTATCGCAAGTCCGGCGATAAGGCAGATACCGATAGTAAGGTAGATGTTAAGGTGCAGACTCACTATCAACGTGCCGGCTATCGCGCCTACAAGGCAGACGATAGAGCCTACGGACAGGTCTATGTTGCCGCCGGTAAGTATACAAAGCAGCATACCTGTTGCCAGTACGACAACGTATGCATTCTGCCGGATTAGATTCGTGATATTTCCGGGATCGAACAGTGAACCGCGGCCTCCCGCGCGTATCAGTACATCGAAGAAAATCATCACAAAGACGAGCGCGATAAGCATCGCGTTTTGCTTTAGTGTTTGTTTCACATTAAGTTGACTTGCCATATTCCACTCCTAAATAATTATTTTGCTGGCGCAATTGGCAAAACAAAGCCCCAGGGCACTTATTGTAAAGAACTTCATTTTTTTTGTAAAGTCCGGCACGAAAGGCGTTACTACCGGCTGATTTTCAGCTTTAATATCAGAAAAGCCTTCATAACCTAACGATAAAAATACTCCAACATTTCTTTGGATTTTATCAAAATAATAAAAACATAATATTTTGATGTTATATCCAATGCCGCCGTCCATAGTATAAAGAAAATTAAATCCAGCCGATGGGAACAGTGCCGATTATTCATACAGTATCCCTGTGTCTGACAAATTCTTTTTTGGCGTATCTGTATGGATCAATGTATGGTGAACTTAGGCGCGCATCCTAAAGTAGAACGCTGGGACAAGGTAACCATATTTGGCGGCGCGAAACCGGCTCTTAACGCGGCGGACATCGCGGAACGCATCGGGACTATTCCGTACGAAATTACCTGCGGTATCAGTAAGCGCGTCCCGCGTGTGTATGGATAACATCCAAAGTTATTTTTTTAGTTCTATCATCTTTCATAAGTATTCAAAATTTAAACTATTTCATGTATTCCCATTCTATAGGCAGCGCCGCGGCAAAGCAGGGGGATGGCGTCCGCAGGCGACCCGCCATCCCTTGCTTTTACTCTTTTCCTGAGGCTACAATAGCCGCCATTATTGACTCTTGAGTCGCTTCTTTACCCGGCATTTCCGCCACGATGCGCCCTTCATTCATTACATAGATGCGGTCGCACATTCCCAGAATTTCCGGCAGTTCGGACGAAATCATCAGTACCGATTTACCCTGCGCCACCAACTCATTGATGATGGTGTAAATGTCGTACTTCGCTCCCACATCAATGCCGCGTGTCGGCTCATCTAAAATCAGTACATCCGGGTCGGTGAACATCCATTTGGCAAGCAGTACCTTCTGCTGGTTGCCGCCCGAAAGGCTGCCTACATTCTGATACACGCTGCTCGACTTTGTACGCAAATCCTTGCGGTACTTTTCAGCAATGTTAATTTCCTTGTCGGCATCTATTACCTGATTACGGCTCACCGCGTTCATATTTGCCAGCGTTGTGTTCGTGGAAATGGGGTTGCCAAGTACAAGCCCGTTGCCTTTGCGGTCTTCGGTTACATAGGCAATCTTTGCGTCTATCGCCTCCTGCACGGAATTCAGCGTTATCCGCTTGCCGTCCTTTAGCAATTCGCCTTTAATGTTGACGCCGTAACTTTTGCCAAAGACGCTCATGGCGAACTCGGTGCGTCCCGCGCCCATAAGTCCCGATATGCCGACAACCTCGCCCTTGCGCATGTACATATTTATGTTATCGCAGACCTTTCGCCCTTCGTAGAGCGGATGTTCCACAGTCCAGTTCCGCACTTCCAGCGCGAAATTTTCTGAGGGGGTGCGTTTTGCAAAGTCTGTGCCGTCCTGCGGAAGCGCGCTGCCGGGGACAAATTCATTCTTAGGCGGACGTTTGGGAAAGCGGTCGCTCAGGTCGCGCCCGACCATCGCCTGAATGAT
>JAIRPM010000046.1 GCA_031257075.1 Spirochaetaceae bacterium | reverse complement strand
GCATTGGCGAGTTGGTTGGAAAGCGCCGAGCCGTCTATGGACGCGATAACAAGCACCTTAACACCCTTTGTGATAAGGTCGTCAATCTGGCGCGTCTGGGTGGGGATGTCATCGTCCGAAAACTGCAACTCCACAGCGTAGCCGAGTTTTTCGAGCCCTGCCTTGACGGCGTTGCCGTCCTTGTTCCAGCGTTCCTCAGAGCGGGTGGGCATTACCACACCGACCGTGCTCTTGCCGGTTTCTTTCTTCTTCTGGCAGCCTGCAAAGACCGCAAGAACCGCGGCAGCAACTATCAGCGCCGCCGCCATCATTCCAATTTTTCTTGTCTTCATTATTCCTCCTAATAAAAAACAGCGAACATACATTGTCCGCAAGATGTAGAGAAAGGCCGATTTACGCTCGATTACATAAATCAGTGCTTCCTTAGCATATCTGATTATTTATTGTAACACAGGGTAACGGAAATTGTCAAGTGAGTTGTGTAATTTTCACTACTACCGCAAGCGCCGGCTTGGAAATCAGGCTTTATTTGTTAGGACAATGTTGATGCGGCAAGACTCAAAAATTAAAGGCTTGCCGGAGAGTCAATTTAATCAGCGTTGTCTTAGATACTTGCGCTTTTTTTCATTTTTGCATACTGTTACTATATCCTAGTAAAGATATAGGATATATGGCATATCGAAATAGAGGAGTATATTGGTATGAATACAAAATGGCTTTTACTGCCGGCGGCATTGCTGGTTCTATCTTGCTCAGGCAAAAAGGCGAAAACGAACAGCGCCGCCGTGCAAAAGGTGCGCTCGGCGCATACGCAAACGTATGTCCCTTATGGCTTTATCAATGAGAAGGGCGAGTCCGATGGCTTTGAAATTGCGGTCTTGCGGGAGATTGACGCTCTGCTGCCGGACTATGAATTCGAATTTGTAGGGACATCGGATGATGACCTGCTTATCGGTATCGAGACGGGAAAGTATGCGCTGGGCACCAAAGGCGCTTGGCTGACCGAAGAACGCAAAAAAAAGTTCATCATTCCGCAGCATAACAGCGCGGTTAGTATTATCGGGATAGCGTTTCGGAAAGAAAACGCGAAGCAGATTCATGATATGGAAAGTTTTGCCCGGTTTAGCGGCAAACTTGTGCCGGTGCCGCCGCAGAGCGCCCAGTGGCCCATCATCGAGGATTTTAACGCGGCGCACCCGGATACGCCGGTAAAACTTATTGCCTCTGATGTGTTCATCATTCCCGATGCGTATACATGGCTTATCGAAAGCCGCTACGATGCTTTTTTTGATATAAAATTGTCGTTCCAAACCCAGGTAGAAGCGCCGGATGGCGCGTGGCACCGTTATGCGGACAGGCTTGCCTATGTTCCGTACCGCGCCATTCCAACTTACCCGCTTTTTAACCGGAACTATGGCGATTTAGCGGCCAAATGCGACACGCTTATCGCGGTTTTGCGTGAAAATGGCAAACTCCGCGAACTATCAGAACGCTATTTTGGTGAAGATATTTTTCAGTATGAATAACCCGCCAACTTGAGCAGGAAATAGGGAAAGCGCCGTCGGTGGAACGGGCCTCTGGCCGTGCATTCCGCGATCCTTGTCCAATGCATTCTACCCTATGCTTGTTATTTTGGCGCGCTTTTGCTATGATAGGCGCGGTGTACAGAAATTTTCTGAATGTTTGTACACGGTATTGCAGTTTCGTGCGTTTGTAATGCGGGCTGCGTAACAGCGTAATAAGCCGGGGCTTCTGGTTTTGGCATATTGCGGGAGCGGTGTCCGAGCGGTTGAAGGAGATGGTTTCGAAAACCATTGAGCTCTTACGGGTTCCGGGGGTTCGAATCCCCCCTGCTCCGGTTGCGGGATTTTTTTGGCCGGCATACTACCGGCCAGAAAAAACAACAGCGGGTTTATTCAACTTTTGCCGTTATCAGGCCATGTGCCGGCCTTATGTTCACTATATCCGCCGCTTGAACATCTTGCTGCCTGCGCACCAGTTTGCCCGTGCGAGTATTGGTAACAATGGAAAAACCGCGTTCAAGTACAGCAAGCGGACTTGCCGTTTCAAGCACGGCGCGGCGGCGTTCAAGAATGCTCCGAATAAATGCAAGATGTTCGCGGAAGGCGGACAGCAGATTTTCTTTTGCATCATCCAGACGGACAAGATAAGGCTGAAGGATGCCGCGAAAACGGTGTTCAATCTCGGTTAAATTGAAGGGTTTAAGCAACAAACGGCATGTTTCAGCGCGGGCGCGTATAGATGTGTATAAATTTGCCGCTTGGTTTCGCACCCAGAGCAACGCTTCGCCCCTGTTTTCGCTTACGAGTTCCGCAGCGGCTGACGGGGTAGGAGCGCGAAGGTCGGCGGCGAAATCGGAAAGCGCCCAGTCTATTTCGTGTCCTACTGCGCTGACTATGGGGATTTTTGATTCGGCTATTGCCCTTACCACCATTTCATCGCTAAAAGGCAGTAAATCTTCTATAGAACCGCCTCCGCGCCCCACGATAAGTACATCGGCAAGTTGCCATTGGTTTGCCTGCCGGATACGGGCAGCAATGACAGAAGCGGCTTCCACGCCCTGCACGAGGGCTGGCAGAATAAGCACATCCAGCCCCAAAGCGCGCCGGCGCAGTACATTCAAAATATCGCGGACAGCAGCGCCGGTGGGCGAACTGACTACGCCGACCTTTTCGGGAAAACGCGGCAATTGGCGCTTGCGGTTTTCGTCAAAAAGCCCTTCTGCGGCGAGTTGGCGTTTGCGCCGTTCCAGCATGGCAAGGATATCGCCTTCTCCGGCTAATTCCAGCGAATCGCACGTTATCTGGTACGAACCTCGGGGCGCATATACCGAAATACGGCCGCGGGCGCGTACCAGCATCCCATCTTTTGGCTGGAAAGCAAGCCCGCGCAGGCTGTTTTTGAACATAGCAGCGGAAATAATCGCATGAGCATCTTTGAGTGTAAAGTAAAGATGCCCAATGCTGGATGGCCGGCAGTTGGAAATTTCCCCTTCTACTGTAATTCCTCCGCAAAAGGTATTTTCCAGCGCGCCGCGTATAAGTTCGGTAAGTTCTGTAACGGTATATTTGCGCTCTGTCTGCACCGGCTCAGTATAGCGGGCATAAAACTCAACGTATAGGGGTGTTTATTCTGTCCAAATTTCCGCAAAAATTTGTTCTACGCTTGCCTGACATTTTTCGAACAAGGCATGATACTTTTCCAGAAAACGGATGCCTTTTTCGCTGAGCGTAGCGCTGCCGCCGCCTGCGCCGCCTTGCCTGCGTTCTATCAGCGGGAAACCGGCACATTCTTCCGCCAGCCGGAGCAATTTCCATGCTTTGCTGTACGAAAGGCCAATATTGGCGCTTGCTTTGCGCACATTGCGCGTCAGGTTGATTTCATCCAACAGCCGAATCATGCCCGGCCCGCAAAACGCTTCGCTATGACCGGTTTTATCAATCAAAAAAACTTTTATCATTGGCTGCAATTCTGTATCCTCATCTTCAAAACAGTATACCCGTAACAGCCCTCACAAAAAAGCGAGGGCTGTTAATTACCTCAAAAAGTCCAAAAGAGTGGGCGGAAGAATCCGGGCGGCTGTTTGCAGGGCGGCTTTGTGAGCCGTATCAAGCATGCCTAGTTCCATTGCGGCGCTGGCAAGGTTGATACCCGCCTCACGGTCAAGGCTGGCGGTAACGTTGGGAATTTCTTCGTTTATCCGCTTCCATGTTGAATCAACCCGCATTGCCCGTGCGCCTATTTCTGTAATGCGTGCCTGTATGTTTGCCATAGCCTCGTCAATTCCGCCGATGCCTTGCCCGCCTGCAAAATTATGGTCGCCGCGAAGAAGCGCGTCCCGCAGCGCGATAACCACATCGAAAGTCGAACCGCCGGTAACGGTCGCGTTCGGATTCCATGCGGTAATCCCTTGTTCGCTGTTTTCAAGGATAAGCCCCAAATCGCGGAGAACGGTCGAACCTTGCGCATCTTCCAATTGAATAAGGTGGGCATCCGTACCTTGCAGCGCTATACCGCCCGTTTCCGTATCAATGTACGCTTTGACCGGCGCGCCCGAATCGTTTATTTTTGCGGCAATTGCGGCGGCGCTGTCGCCTGCGTTGAAAAAAACTTCCGTGCCGTCAACAAAAAACGAACCGTCCCCGGCCGTCTGGTAGGCGGATGCGTCGTAATTGGAAAAAACCTGCATTTTTTCCGCCCAAAACGCTTCACTGCCGGCAATATCCAGCGTGGCAAAGGCATTGTCAGAAATTTCCGTACGGCGGGCAGCGCCGGCGCCCCGGTATTCCACGCGGATAATGTCCGCATTGCCAATGCCGGGTACTGTGCCTTCAACCGTGCGGAACGGCAGGGTAAAGGCTTTATCGCCGGCAAAAAGTTGTTTGCCGTCTTTGCCGGTCGCGTTGGCGATGGCGACAAGTTCTTTCAAAAGTTCGTTTATTTCAACGCCCATTTTTGCGGTATCTTCCTGCGTAAAAGTACCGGTTGCGCCGGTAACGGCAAGTTCGCGGACACGCTGCATAATGTCATTGGCTTGGCGCATATAGACATCAACAAGGTTGTAATGTTCCTTGGCATCGAGATTGTTTGTTTCAAAACGATTCAAACGCGCAAGGTACGAATGGTAGCGCACTGCATGGCTTGCGGCAATCGGGTCGTCGCGCAGTTCGTGCAGGCGCGTCTGTTCCGCGATTTTTGCCTGTATACTATTCAATTCCGTTTCCTTCCTGCGGAGCCTGAATTGAATATCATCATTCGGCATGTTTGTAGAAACTCTAAACATATAGTCCTCCCATAATTAGTGTCAGCCCATAACGCAGAACATTACGAACTGATAGTATATTTTCCTTATTCATAATCATAAATAAACGCATTGAGCGTGCTATGAGAATGAGGCGGTATTTTTAAAAATTGTACATGCGCGAGGGCATCGTTTCCCGATTTGTTGACGCGGACAACAGCGCCTAATGCCGCCACCGTATTTCTTCCCGCTTTGAATTCAATTTTAAGTTTGATGCCGGCCTTTATGTTTTCCGCTGTTGAAAACGCGCAGCCTCCGACTGAAACATCGATAAGGGCGCCGGTTATTTTTTTCCCGTCAACAGAAAGTTTTTGAACCTGTTTCAATCCTTGTTTTACGTTTTGCACTACCACATAACTGAACGAACAGGGTATACCGGTTTCTTTACGCCTGAATTTGCGCGGAATTAAATTTTTATTGCTATGCGCTATTTCCGAGAGCATGTTTTTATATTCAACAGCGTTGCGTATCGAAAAAAACATTGACATATTCCGCATTTCATCGGCCGCGTTCTCCGAATCGCGTTTCAGGTATTTATAGGCGATGGAAAAACATTCATCGGTATTTTTCTTGTTCCGCAGCGCCTCTTCGGGTTTTATCCCCGTTTCGCTAAAAATATGCTCCAAAAAGGCTGCTTCGGCGCGGGAAAGGCCGTATTGCCGCGCTATATGCATAAAAGCCCCGCTTACCGGCTTGGGAATAGCCTTGGACAAATCAATGGTACCGTCCTGTACAATTTTGCTGTTTTGTACTGTTTTTGATACATTAAGGTATATTACCAGCGCGACAATACCGGCAAAGATGGCCAGCGTGATAACGACATGGAGAAGGCTGGGGTGCCATGTGAACTGAGATAAGGTCTGTAAAAAAATTAAGTTCATAACTGTGTGATGCTCCTGAGCCTCATCCTAACCATGTTTTATTTCCGCAAATTGGTTATACAAATCCATAAAACGGACGGAAAGTTCATATTCGGCTAAATCTCCTGAAAGCACCGTATCACCGTTTTCGTATGCTGACAAAAATTCCTTTAATACAGAATTAAATTCATTCATTGAATCGCTGTTCAAGATGCCGGTATATGAATAACCGTAAAACTGCGCAAGCAAAACAAGCCTGAATAATTTGCGTATGACAAGCGTAAAGTATTCTACCGCCGCCGCCGCCTGCGCGTCTTTTCCTGTTTGTATATCAAGCGGGAAATCATTAAGGCGGCGGCATACATCATGTACGCTTTCTTTCATAGCCTGTAGTTCTTTGGCGGGCGAAGCCAATTCGCGCCGGCGCTCTTCGACGATTTCCCGCAATTCAGCGCCCAAGCGTTCATAATCCTGTTTAGCCGCCATGCTGGTAATAAGCGTATAGAGCGCGCCTTCTTTTTCTTTCAAAAACATAAACGGCGCGCTTGTCTCAAAACCGGCGGGCAGTTCCCCCGCTTTTACCGTATTCTCAATCGTGATGAGGGCATCGGCCGCCATTTCCGCATCTGTGCGCGTTTTTACATTGAGCGTTTGCAAAGTGTCAACATTTTGCGCAAACACACGTTCGACATCGGCATCCGTAACGGGCATTCCGTCAACTTCAAGCCCCGCCGCGCAAAAACCGGCGCTCTCCAGATAGCGGCTTATGCCTGAGAGGACATCGCCCAAGGTTTTTTCGCCATCAAGCGTTATATCCGCGTCTTTTCCGTCGATTTTTATGTCCATTTCCTTATTTTCGGTTTTTTAAGAAATGAACTAAACCGCGCTATAACCGGAGGCACGCTATTCATTTTTTTCACGGTAGTTGTTTATCCAGTCCGCTATGAGGGCGCTGTGTTCGCGGCGGAAATCACGGGGGGTGCTGCCGGTAAGTGTTTTGAAAACGCGGTTGAATGTCTGCAATGAATTAAAGCCGGCGCGGAAAGCGACATCGGTAATAGGCATAGTTGATTCGATTAGATAGCGTTTGGCAAAATCGACCCGTGTTTTTGTCAAATAGGCATGAAAGGGATAGCCGGTATGTTTTTTGAAGAAGCGTATGAAATAAAATTTATTTAATTTAAACGCGGCGGCGGATTCTTCCAGTGTCAACTCGGGGTCGTCAAAATTTTTGCATACAAAGGCGCGTATTTGTTTTGCCTTTGATGATGGGCGTTTATGGCCGGCGCGGGGGCTTTCACGGAGGATATTCAGCATCAATTCGTATATTTTGGAGCGCACCGCCATCTGCCAGCCGGGCTGCTTTGCGGAACATTCCTGGGCAACGCCGCGCAGTAAGTCATACATCTGTTTATACACCGGTTCGCTCATATTCTTTTTACCGACTACCGGGCAGGCAAAAATAATATCGCGTACATTGAAAAAACTATCATCGAAAAAAGCGATGTCTAATTGCATGCCCAAAATTGCTGTTCCGGGCAGGGTGTCGAAAAAACCATGCATAGCGCCGGAATTAACTAAAATCAAATCGCCGGCACAGGCTTCGCTTATTGCGTCGTCTATCGAAACATACATGCCGCCTTTTGTTAAAAAAAGCAGTTCAAAACATTCGTGCCAGTGCGGAGGGAAAGCCGAAGTTTCGCCTTCCCATGTGATAACGGGGAAAGCCGTTTCAAACTGCTTTTTTTCACGGCGCGCCGTTTTCATAGCACAAGTATGAGGCGGGTCTTGCAGGCCGTCAAGAATAGGGGTAGTGGGTAGTGTCCATACCCTACTACCAAGACTATTGCAACAAAAAGTCAATAACCGGAAAATAACAGCGTGAATGTCAAAAATGCGTTGACTATTGCTGTTGCCGGGGCGGGCGGGCGGGAGCATGCCATCATCAAAAAACTTTTACAGTGCAAACGGGCGGGGGCAATCTATGCCTTGCCGGGCAATGCGGGAATAGAACGGGATGTTCCCTGTATAACTATCAAGCCTGTTCACATAGCGGAATTTACGCGCTGGTGCGTTTCCCATTCGGTAGATTATGTTGTGGTAACGCCGGACGACCCGCTTGCATTGGGGCTGGTTGACGCGCTTGCCGCGGAAAATATTCCCGCCTTTGGGCCTACGCAGGCAGCCGCCAAAATCGAATCAAGCAAAGCCTATGCCAAAGAATTGATGAGACAAAACAACATTCCTACAGCATCCTATCAGGTTTTTACAGACAGCGCGCGCGCCATTGAGTACGCAAAAACCGCTGCCTATCCTCTTGTGGTAAAAGCGGACGGCCTTGCGCTCGGCAAAGGCGTGAGCACCTGCGGCACTTTTGAAAAGGCGCAAATGGCAATTTGCGCCGCGCTGGAAGAAGAATGTTTTGGCAAAAGCGGAAAAACGCTTGTTATCGAAGAATTTTTGGCCGGCCCGGAAGTGAGCGTCCTTTCATTTTGTGACGGGCGCACGCTTGTTCCAATGGTGTCGAGTATGGACCACAAACGCGCCCTTGACGGGAACCGGGGTGAAAACACCGGCGGGATGGGCGCTATCGCCCCGAATCCGTTTTACACACCGGAAATAGCCGCTCTCTGTATGGAGCGCATTTATATGCCTACGGTCAGTATGCTGGAAGCCGCCGGAACCCCGTTCAAAGGATGCCTCTATTTCGGCCTAATGCTTACCGCGGACGGCCCCAAAGTAATTGAATACAATTGCCGTTTTGGCGACCCGGAAACTCAGGCGGTATTGCCTTTGCTGGAAAGCGACCTTTTGGAAATTATGCTGGCTTGCACGGAAGGCCGTCTCACACAAGATATGGTACGTTTCAGCGGCAAAGCGGCGGCCTGTGTTGTGCTTGCCTCCGGCGGCTATCCGCAAAATTACCAAACCGGCTGCCCGATAGACGGCGATAGCGAAGCGGAAAAAGCGCTCGCTGCGGCAGGCGGCGCTGCCTATTATGCCGGTGTCGAGCAAAACGGCGGTTTGGGAAAATTACGCACGGCGGGCGGGCGGGTGCTTGGTGTAGGCGCATGCGCGGACACTTTGCGCGAAGCTCTCAGCGCCTGTTACCATGCCGCAGGAAAAATTCATTGGCAGAATATGCATTACCGGCGCGACATCGGGTTGTCCGCCATGGAATGAGGTGAGAGAAGTATGAGCAAAGTTGATACAACAGTTCCGCAAATACCCTCTTGACAAAAAAGATAACAAGTATGTATATTGTAAAGGTGGTGTTAAGGTGCGCTATAATTTAACATTGTGCGGATTTAAGCGTGCTGTGCCTCGATTTTTTGAGAAAGGGGATTAGTTATGGTTGAAATTTTATCAGTAATTTTAGGTGGCGGAAAAGGCACAAGACTCTTTCCCCTTACCAAAGACCGTTCAAAGCCGGCCGTTCCTTTTGGTGGGAAGTACCGGATAATAGACATTCCGTTGTCCAATTGCATTAATGCGGATTTAAAGCAAATTTACATTCTGACGCAGTTTAATTCGGCCAGCCTTCACATGCATTTGGCTAATGCCTACATTTTTGACCATTTTTCCAATGGCTTTGTAGAAATTCTAGCCGCCGAACAGACGCTTACCCATACAGGCTGGTTTGAAGGCACTGCTGATGCTGTCCGCAAAAATCTTCAGCATTTTCATTCACAGCACCCGAAGTATTACATTATACTTTCCGGCGACCAACTGTACCGTATGGATTTACGCGATATGCTCAAAGCGCACCAGCAGTCGAATGCTGAGATAACGATAGCCTGTACCGCGGTCAACCGCGAAACCGCAAGCGCTCTTGGCATACTCAAGGCAAACAAAAAAAATCTAATAACCGAATTCCTTGAAAAGCCCGGCCCCGACCGTGATATTTCAGATTTCAAAGCGCCGGAAGAACTCAAAGAAGACAAAAGCAAGGGTGATATGTACCTTGCGTCAATGGGTATCTACATTTTCAACGCGGACACAATGGACAGATGCCTTGACAATAATTACACCGATTTTGGCAAAGAAATTATCCCCGAGGCCATAAACAAGGTAAAAGTAAACGCTTATCCGTTTTTTGGCTATTGGGAAGACATAGGCACCATACGCAGTTTCTATGAGGCAAATCTTAATTTGGCCGCTATTAAACCCGATTTTGATGTGTATGATGAAGAACGGCCTATTTATACGCAGTTTTACAATTTGCCGCCGTCCAAAATGAATTTTAGTTCGATGAACCAGTCACTAGCCGCCGAAGGTTGTATTATCACTAATGCTTCAATTACCGGTTCGGTAGTTGGTGTGCGTACGATAATTGAATCCGGCGCGAGTTTTAACGGCGTAGTGTGTATGGGCGCGGACTATTACGAAACGGATGCGGAAAAACTACGTAATAT
This sequence comes from Spirochaetaceae bacterium, assembly GCA_031257075.1. Classification (GTDB taxonomy): domain Bacteria; phylum Spirochaetota; class Spirochaetia; order Treponematales; family Breznakiellaceae; genus JAIROZ01. The sequence continues at coordinate 1,398 of JAIRPM010000046.1, read as the reverse complement.
CGAAAGTCGCATACCCAATCTTGGCATAGGCAAAGGGGCAATAATCAAAGACACAATTATTGACAAAAATGCCCGCATTGGCGAAGGCTGCCGTATTGGCATTGACAATATTAAGCGCACTGACGGTGATTATGGGGCGTATCATATTGTTGATGGAATTATCGTTATTCCGAAAGATGCCGTGCTTCATCCCGGCACGGTAATTTAGGGCTGCCATTGAGTGTTCCTGCCCTCATAATTGATGCCGCATCGCGGGTTATCCGCGGCAAAGGTGCCTTTTTGGAGATGTGCGTTGCCGGCTTATTGGCTGGCGGGCACATTCTCCTTGAAGATTTGCCCGGCTTGGGAAAAACGACGGTCGCAAAAACACTGGCAAGGTTGATAGGCGCTGATTCCGATTCCCATCTTACCTTCAAACGGATACAATTCACTTCTGACCTTTTACCCTATGACATTACCGGTGTGGATGTGTTTGACCCGCAAGAACGGAATTTCCGTTTTGTGCCGGGGCCGGTTTTTGCCAACATTGTACTTGCTGATGAAATTAACCGTGCCGCTGCTAAAACGCAGTCGGCGCTGCTCGAAGTGATGGCCGAAAAACAGGTAACGATAGGGACTGCAAGTTATACGCTGCCTGAACCGTTTTTTGTACTTGCTACTGAAAATCCTATAGAAAGCGAAGGGACTTTTCCGCTGCCTGCCGCGCAGCTTGACCGCTTTATGCTGAGGCTTTCACTTGGATATCCTGTCCGCGATGTTGAAATTGACATACTAAATGACAATCCCGCAGCCAATACGCTTCCTGTCCTTCAGCCTGTGGTGTCTAGGGAAGACTTTTTAACGGCACAGCAAGAAGCGCGTTCGGTTTTTTGCCATGATGCGCTCAAAGCTGCCATTGTAGATATTGTACAGGCAACCCGCGTCCATCCGGCGCTTAGACTGGGCGCGTCTCCCCGTGCTGCTCTTCATTTTTTGGCGGTTGTCCGCGCCTATGCCTTTGTAAAAGGCCGTGATTATGTTACTGACGAAGATATCTGCGCCCTAGGCCCTGCTGTGCTTGCCCACCGGCTTACATTGAGCGTTGTACGCGATGGTTCCAACGGAGCGCTCACACCGGAAGCCATCGCTGCGGAGATTTGCCGCACCATTACGTCTGCTGTAAAAACGTTGTAGCAAACAATCAAGCATTTTATTAAAACCGCGAATCTACCTCTAGGGTAATGCCGATTAACTCAATTTAATCAGCATTACCCTTACCCGGCATCCTGTTCCGGCGGCCTGGCGGCATTTTTTTGCAGGTGGAGCAGTTGTTCTACCTGGTGTAAGACGTAGTCTTGGAAGTCTGGGGGGAGTTCATTGAAGCAAGCGATAAGGCGTTCACGTTTTTCTGAGGGGCTT
>JAIRPM010000152.1 GCA_031257075.1 Spirochaetaceae bacterium | reverse complement strand
ACTGTACTCGCATACCTTGTACTGACTTGTTCCCGCGTGGGGCGGGCGCGTACCTTGCGGTAAACATATCGGCAGTCTAGCATAGGCGCAAAAAAGCGGCTACCCCCCTGCGGCAGATGCGGGAAACACACATGTCCGCACATAATGTATACGGCGGTCAAAGACACAGAAACAAACGCTCTACAATAGGTGTCTTGAGGCTTTACATTCTCAGCGCCTCAGCGTTACATTATTCCCAAATAAGTTCTAAATATCTTATGACTCTGTACGAAAAAAACATCCAACTGGCGCGGCGGCTTTTTGACGGGCTTTCCGATACACTACCTAAAACACGGCCTTTGGACATTGAACTGCGCCCTACTCCTGAAGGCTGCCCTACCCTCGTATTTGCCGGCAAATTTATTCATTCTGCCCGCGCCCCCCGAAAAGAAGCCGTCCGACTTGTAAACGCCTCTCTGTTTCCCGCAAACGGCAGCCCGCCTCCGTCATGGGGCATTGTGTTGGGGTTTGGGTTAGGGTATACCGCGCTCGCGGCAGCGGAGGCGGCCCCCGGCATTCTTTTGCTGATTGTAGAAAAACGCCCGGAAGTGCTGCGGGCTGCGTTGGAACAGCGTGATTGGGAAGAGTTTTTTACCCGTCAACAGATAATTTTTGCAAACGGCAGCGAAGCGGCCGCTATTTTCACGGCACTAAACGTGGTATCAAAAATGCAGGGGAAAACTGCGGTCAAGCCTGCCATTATCAAAAACCGCGCTTTGATGGAACTAGACTCGGACTATTACCGTGAAATTGAACACAACATCGGCATTTGGCAGAATAAAAACGCCGTCAATGCCGCAACGCTCGCCCGCTTTGGCGGCCTTTGGGAACGAAATCTCAAAGCAAACCGCTCCGCTCTGGATATTTTACCCGGCGTAAGCGAACTTTTCGGAAAAGGAGCGGGGCGGCCCGCCTTGCTCCTTGCGGCCGGGCCTTCGCTTGATTCTGTTTTTCCGTATATGCCGGAACTGCGCAAGCGTTTTATTCTAGTCACCGTGGATACAGCGCTGCGTTTCCTTGCCCATGCCGGAGTTGAACCCGATTTTGTTTTTTCGGCGGATAGCCAATACTGGAATGCCCGTCATCTTGACTGCGCCGGATGTTTTTGCCGCGCCGTTTTTATTTTCGATTTAGCCGTTTACCCCGCAGCCTTACGGCCTTTTTTGACAAATGGCCGCGCCTATTTGTGTTCGTCTAATGTACCGGGCGCGGCAGAGTTGGAAAGCGGAAAGCCCGGCGTCAAAGGAAAACTTGCCGCGGGCGGTTCAGTAGCGACAGGCGCTTGGGATTTTTGCCGGCTTTGGGGCGCGTCTGAAATTTGGATTGCGGGACTAGACCTTTCGTTTCCGGCAATGAAAACCCACTACAAGGGTTCTTTTTTTGAAGAACGTATCCATGCGGCATCCGGGCGTTTTCTGCCTGCCGATATGGCCGCATTCAAGGCGCTTCATACATTACCGCTCTTTACAGCCCCAAAACGCGCGGCGGCGGCGGATTCCGGCGGCACCGTACTCTGCGATGCCCGCCTGAAATTGTATGCCGATTGGTTTGCCGATTCTTTCTGCCGGTATCCCTCGCCGCCTTCGTTTAGCATAAACGCAGAAGGTATCGCAATAAAAGGGTTAAAACCAGCAAGCATCGAAGAAGCGCTCAGCAAACCCATTATCCGCTGATAGATGCACTGAGATAGTTTCTGATTTCCGCCGCCATATAAAACGAACCTGTGCCGAGCACAGCGCGGCCTTCCTGTTCCGCCGTTTCCAGCGCATAGCAAATCGCTTTTTCTGTTTCAATGATAAAATCCAAGCGCGGCACAGCGCCGCTGCATTCCTGTATAATCTTTTTGAATACATCATAAATTTTTTCAGGTTCGCTGATTTTGTACGTTCCAGGACGCGTTATAATAATGTGTTTGAAATGCGGAATCAGAGAACGCGCCATTGCATCAACATCTTTGCCCATAGCACAGCCGAAAATGAGCAGCCCTTCCGCACCATACAATTCTGTCCATGTTTGCGCGCACAACTCAATACTGAGCGCCGTATGCGCGCCGTCAACAACTACAGCAGGCTCGCCGCACAGTTTTTCAAACCGCGCGGGCGGTTTTACTTTGGCAAAACCGCGTGCAACCTGTTCAAAATTGACAGACGGAAATGTTAAGAGCGCCGCAAGCGCGGCAATAGAGCCGTTTTCGGCTTGCACAGCGCCCGGAACAGGGGTGCTTAGTTCAAACGGCGCGATACTCCCATCTTTTACACGCAGCGTCCACGATGTACCTTTTTGAGATATATTCACATTTTCGATACATGCAAAATCAGGCAGATAGATAAGCGGCGCGTTTTTGGATGCGGCAGTTTCTCTGAATACGGCAAGCGCGTCCGCGCCGTCTTTGTGTTTTTGCCGCGCTATCAATACACGTTTGTTTGGTTTGATAATACCGGCTTTTTCGCGGGCTATCCGCGCAATCGTATTGCCCAGCATATCAGTATGTTCCAATTCGATACCGGTAATAATGGTACATTCGCTCATGCTTATATTGGTTGGATCAAGCCTGCCGCCCATACCGGTTTCAACAACAAAAACATTGCAGCACGCCTCTTTCGCGCACAAAAAAAAGTAAAGTGTTAGTAATTCAAAAAAAGTAGGCTCCGCCGCGCCGCCGTCCGACACGGCAAGGAGGGCTTGATATTCGCGGGATGCGGGGTTTGCCAGTACAGACTCAATTTCACGCAAACGCTCTCCCGCATGAATATAAATGTCATCGCTAAAGTAGCGGTCGCCCAACGTGATACGTTCCCGGTAGTCTTCAATATGGGGAGACATATAGCGGCCGACACGGTATCCGGCTTCTTCGAGCGCGGCAGCCAGCATCGCGGTTATAGACCCTTTGCCTTTGGAACCCGCGATATGAATCGCGGGAGCGCTCCGCTCAGGATTACCCGCACAGGCTGCTATTATCTGCATACGTTCAGGCCTCATACTAGGAGGCATAACGCCCTGTTCAAGGTTGACAAACTGCCCCAGCCAATCAAAAACATCCGCAGGCAGCCGAAACGGTACTGTACTATTCATGCGGCAAAGTGTAGAGGTTTTGCCCGCGAAGGTGAAGTAACCGCCGTTTTACCCGCTTATCAAAACCGTAAGCGTCTCGTAAGGGCGCAGGGTAAGCGGCGGCGTGTCCTCAGCGGATGGCGGCGGCGCGTCTACGGCGGCGGCATCCGCGCCCGCCGGCGCGGGGTAATTGTTTGCCAGTATAACGGCGCGGGAAAAATCCGGCGCGTCAGATGGCGCGGAAAGCGTCAATGTCTGTTCAAAAAAGTTATGAATGCTTACCAG
>JAIRPM010000145.1 GCA_031257075.1 Spirochaetaceae bacterium | reverse complement strand
AGAATGAAGGAAGCACTATACCCGGACAGATTAAGTTTGCGGGGGATAAGTGGGAATCTACTATCGCCGGCAGCACCACCACACCTTCTTTAAAAGGCACTTACACCGTTGCCGGAAAGACAATTACGTTTAACGTGACCGATAAGTGGACTACTGATTGGGAGACATACACACACATATACACAGTTACCTATACCGTCAACAGTACTACTTTGACTGTAGAAGGTGCTGCCTATGCTCTCGACGGTACTTTCACAAAACAGCCATAGCCGGACAAACGGGCGTTGCAGCCTGATTTCCGCATGATTTTATAAGGAGTTATGGAAATGAAAAAGCTTTTTGTTAGCATTGTATTTTCAGTAATCGTTTCAACCGGGGCTTTTGCCCAGTCAAACAGCGTGCTGGCGGGGGGCGGCGCGGGATTGAGCATACCCAGCGTATGCTACATCAACTTTAACATATCCTACGAACGGATGATTGTTCCCAATTTTTCGGCAGTCATAAACGCCGGATGGGATTTGTATCCGTTGGCGCTGTTTTTTGTCGCCTTTATGGAAGACCCCGCCATAGACGGATGGTCAATTGACGCGCAGGCGCGCTGGTATCCCTGGGCAAAAACGTTTCATATTGATTTAGGAGCCGGTTATGGCGAGTATTTGGGTATGGGCAGCATTGTTGTTACGCCCGGCTTGGGATGGAAAATTGATTTTGGAGAACCCGGCGGCTTTGTAATGAACATCGGCATCAGGGGCGAATGGTACATCCCCATAGAGGAAAATATATTCAAAGGCAGCGACCAGGACGGTGATTTAATACCGTTTAATTTTTTTGATTTCCGGCTTGCTTTCGGCTATTCATTTTAGTAAAAGACAGCGCGGCCCCGCCTTGCCGGGCGGGGCTTCATTTCACGTAACTAGTTACAACACAGCATTTTCCGCTAAAATATAAAAGATGTCGGTAGTTGTTTTTATCGCTCAAATCGGCGGCAGCCTCGGCCTTTTTCTCTACGGTATGAAAGTGCTTGGTGACGGCATCCAGCAGAGCGCCGGCGACCGTTTGCAGCGCACACTCGGATTTATGACGGGAAGCCGCTTAAGCGCCGTCTTTACCGGCCTTGCTGTTACCGCCGTTATCCAGTCATCAAGCGCCACCACAGTTATGGTGGTATCATTTGTTAACGCGGGCATTCTGACGCTCCAGCAAGCCATAGGCGTTATCATGGGCGCAAATATCGGCACTACCGTAACTATCTGGATAGTATCGCTTGTCGGTTTTTCATTCAAAATTTCCAAATTGGCGCTGCCGGCGATAGGGCTGGGTTTCCTTTTGCGCCATATCAAATGGAGGCATCAGGAGTCCGGCAACATTATTTTGGGCTTCGGGCTTCTTTTTATGGGGCTCGATTTTCTTACCAAATCCATGCCCAATATAACGGCCGACAACCTCGCCTTTATGCAGAATTTGCATGGCAATTGGGTTATTTGTATTTCCGCCGTGCTTGGCATTGTGATAACGGTAGTGGTACATTCTTCCAGCGCTTCGACCGCTATCGTGCTGACTATGTCTTTTTACGGCATCGTTGATTACCGTGAATCCGCCGCAATGATATTGGGCGCGAATATCGGTACGACTATTGACGCGGTGCTTGCCGCTATCGGCACCAAAACAACGGCCCGCAGAACCGCCCTGGTGCATGTGCTGTTCAATGTTATTGGCGTAACTTGGGCGCTTGTTTTGTTTGACCCGTTTTTGCGCCTTGTCGCGTTCCTTACGCCGGATGTTTCAATCAAAGACGGCGTTCTTTTGGGGGATATTACCAATTACCTGGCGATGTTTCATACAATTTTTAACACGCTCAATACCGTCCTGTTTTTCCCGTTTGTAAAACCGTTTGCCCATCTTGTAAGTTTTTTAATTAAAGATACCGGCGCAAAAGAAGAAAAAAGCGGATATCATTTCGATATAAAAGTACCGGGCATACGTGAAGCGCCTGAATTGTATATTGTGCGCTTAAAGAAAGAAATAAGCGATATGGCCGTAATTGTGTTTGCGATGTACGGTGAAGTGAGCAATTCCCTGGCGCTGAAAGATTTGGAGGCGGCAAATGAAATGACACAGCGGCTTTCCCAGCAAACCGATTATGTATCCGCTATGCGTGAAGAATTGAGTAATTTTTTAATGTATCTTTCACGCCGCCATATTAACAAGCGCACTTTATCTGATATTTTGCTTTTGCTGCGCATTATAAGCGACCTGAAAGATATGGCCGCCGACTGCTACAGTATGGGCATAATTATACAAACGAGCGTGCGCAAAAACCGTACTTTTGAAAAAGCCGAAGTCAACGCGCTTCTGCCGTATATGGGGCAAGTGCATGACTTTCTGTCATTTGTCTACGAACATCTGGGCAACAAATTGGGCGAAGAACAGAGCCACTATGCCGCCAAACTTGAAGATGGCATTGACGTGTCGCGCAACGCCCTGCGTAAACTGGGACGCAAACGCATTGAAGAAGGCGGCAATGTAAAAACCGAACTGCTCTTTATCGATATGGTGCGCCGTATAGAAAAACTGGGCGATTACTGTTACAGCATCTCAAAATCGCTGTCACGGATGAACACCCACTAGGGAAGCACTGATTTATTCAACCGAGAATAAATCAGTGGTTACTTTCCCTGTAGTTTCGTAACAAAGTGAGAAACTACAAGAGGGAAACGCTGATTAGAGTCAATTTAATCAGCGTTTCCCTAGGGTGTTTCTATTAAACCCGCGCCGATTGCGGTTGTATATTCAGCATAGGCCGGGAATTCAAAGTTTATGCCGTACATGCCGCTAATCACATCCAGTGTTTTTTTGCCGATTGGATTGTCGCTGCCGGAGCCGGTTACGACAACGCCGGCACTGCCTTTGCCCTGCGCGGCAAACACCGAAAGCATGCCAATTACCTGATACACCATATTCAAAATAGCGAGCGCAATATCTTCGTTTTTGGCGGTGTCAAGAATTTTGCCAAAATTCGCGGCGGTAGATTCGCGTCCCAAAAAACTTAGTTCAGTTTCCATAATATCTTCCAGCAGCAGGTCAACATGGCTTAAATCGCCGCCCGCCGCCAAATCCATAATTCCGTTAAAGGTATTGGTTTGAATAAGTTTTTTTGCAAGTCCCAGAATAGTGCCGCCTCCAACGCCGGAACCGCCTATATGCGTAATTTTTTGTTTGTTCGCGTATATAAGCACGGTGCCGGTGCCGATGTTGGCAATGACAATGTTTTCACGTTGTACTTGGAACATTGCCCCAATGCCGATAGACGAAAATTCGTCTACTTTTCTTGTTTCAATCCCAAATATATTGCCGCGTATCCTGCTTGCGCCTACGCCGGTTATATTTATTTTTTGTATATCTTTGATGTCAATATCGTTTTCTAGGATAAGTTTTCCAAATGCGCCGGTGGCGGATGTAACAGCATCGGTAGCGCGCGCTTTCACCCTGTTTATTACCGTATTTTCGCGGATAGAAACTACTTTTGTTATTGTACTGCCAATGTCAATGCCGATTATCATAGTAATACCGCAGCGCCTTTTTTGCCGATGGAAACGCTATGTCATCATAATTGATACACCCATGCCGGACAACTGCCGCTTCGGCAATTTCAGACTCCTGCAGTTTTAGGCTGCTCAGTGAAAAGCCTGCCGGCGCATGGACTGTAAAAAAAGAATCACAAGTATTGTACATAAAATCTTTATACGGATATACATTGGCAAATGAGGCCAAAAAAGTAATGCTCTCTTCGGGCGGCTCCCAGCCGATTTCTTCGGCACATTCGCGCCGCAGCGCCTCCACGATGCCTTCGCCCGGGTCGGCAAACCCTCCCGGCAGGTCAAGTTTGCCGGCGGCCGGTTCCTTGCCGCGCCGCAAAAGCAAAATTCCCGCATCGCCCATTTCAATAAGAGCGCCGCATGCCGCCGCTGTGTTATGATAATAAATCATCCCGCAATCGGGGCATTTCCAGCATTTCCCTTCCAAAAACTGAATATTCGGTCCCGCGCAAACCGGGCAGTAACGAAACATACCTTGATAATAGCGCAAAAACATTTCGGTAAAAAGTACGCCGTTGCGGGCATTGGGCGCTGTCTATCCGGCAGGCGGCGTTTTATTCAAGATAGCGTTTTATATTCCCAAAACAAATGTCTTTGGTGATACGGGAAAGTATCTCAAAATCCGCGGGATACGCTCCTGTTTCCACCCAACCGCCCAATACATTGCACAGAATCCGGCGGAAGTATTCATGGCGCGGATAGGAAAGAAAACTACGCGAGTCGGTAAGCATACCAACAAAAGCGGAAAGCATCCCCACATTGGCAAGCGTTTTCATCTGTTCCTCCATACCGTCTTTATGGTCGCAGAACCACCAGCCGGAGCCGAGTTGTATTTTCCCCTTGATGCCCGGCTTGTCCTTGCCGCCATAATTATGCTGAAATCCGCCCATAATCGTAGCAAGCGGGTAATAATCGGCGGGATTCAGGCTGTACAGGATGGTTTTGGGAAGCGCGTTTTTTTGTTCGCAGAGGTCGAGAAATCCGGCAAGCGCCGCACAGAGTTGGTTGTCATGGACGGCATCATAACCGGTATCCGGCCCCAGTTTTTTTGCCATCCGTGAATTGATGTTACGGATAGCCGCAAAATGCAACTGCATTGCCATGCCATGGTTTGCATAGCAGCCGGCGAGCGCGGTAAGCACCTTTGTCTTGAACGCAAGCGCTGCTGTAGGAGAAATCATGTTTCCGGCAAGCGCGGATTTGAACGCCGTTTCGATTTCTGCGGAAGACGCAAGGACAAAAGGCGGCTCTTCCAAAGCATGGTCAGAGGCGCGGCAGCCATGCGCGGCAAAGAATTCGATTCGCTTTTCAAGCGCGGCAATAAGAGCGTCAACGCTGTCGATTTTTATGCCGCTTGCCGCGCTCAATTGTTTGATATAGTCCGCAAAACCCGCTTTGTCAATATTGAGCGCTTTGTCCGGCCGGAACGAAGGCAGCACTTTCGTGGTAATTTTGCCGATAGGCGCGCTGCCGTCCCCTATCGCTTTGTGATATTCCAGCGAGTCAACCGGGTCATCGGTCGTACCCACCGCATAGACTTTGAACCGTTCAAATATATCTTTTACCGTCATTTGCGAAAGCGCCGCATTGGTTTTTTCCCAAATTGAGGGGGCGCTCTTTTCGGAAAGCGGTTCGGTTATGCCAAAATAACGCTGCAATTCAAGGTGAGTCCAATGGTAGAGCGGGTTGCCTATCAGTTCTTGAACGGTTTTTGCCCATGCAAGAAATTTGTCATAATCTGACGCGCCGCCTGTGATGTAGTACTCATCAAACCCCATAGCCCGCATCATGCGCCATTTGTAGTGGTCGCCGCCCAGCCATACTTCGGTAATTGTTTTGAAGCATTTGTTCTCCGCTATTTGCGCCGGAATCAAATGGCAATGGTAGTCAAAGATAGGCTCATCCTTTGCCGCCTCGTGATACAATTTTTGCGCCGTTTCCGTTTCGAGCAAGAAATTGCCGTCCATAAATGGTTTCATTCCATCCTCCTCAATTAAAGTGCGTTTTACACTGCCGGACAACACTGATTAGAGTCAATTTAATCAGCGTTGTCCTAGTATACCGCGCTTCTTTTTTTTTGAAAACGTGCCCTCCGCTGGTGTTAGGGCAGGCTGCCGGCGCACGGGCGGAAGAGCCGGCATTGGCATTTTCACGATTCCCCCTTGTATAAAAACCTCAATTCTACTAGGCTTAGGTCATGCAAAAAGAAGAAGCAATAGAAGTAGAGGGCGTTGTAAAAGAATCGCTGCCCAATACAATGTTTAGAGTAGAATTAAACAATCAAAATGGACATATTATACTCGCGCATCTTTCCGGCAAAATGCGAAAACACTATATCCGCATAGTGCCGGGCGACCGTGTAAAAATAGCCATGTCGCCTTATGACCTTTCGAAAGGGCGAATCATTTATCGTGAAAGATAAAACGCCGGTTTTTCCGGCAACGATGCCGTGGCCGCGATTTGTTGATTTTACCAGACAGAATACACGTTTTGATGCCTTGCATTCCTTGCTCCAAGAAACAAAGTTGCCGTTCAAAGTTGTCCGGTTAAACGGGGGCAAAAAGCCGGCAGCCCATTTTTTTATTTCTCCCGCGCAGGCGGGGAGCGCAAAAATCGTGCTCGTTGCCCATTACGACTGCGTGGCGGGCAGCCCGGGTGCCAATGACAACGCTGCCGGCGTATTTATATTGATAGAAACAGCGCTCAAATTGATGGAAAACGCCGCGGCAGGCTGGCTTATTATATTTACCGACAAAGAAGAATTGGAATCAGGAGAAAGCCTGCGCGGGCAAGGCTCATTCGTACTTGCCGATTTTTTTCGCGTTCATTCACAATGCCCCACGCAATTTTTTATTTTTGACTGCTGTGGTTCCGGCGATACCCTTATCATTTCTACAACGGCAGACTATCTTCTTAAAACAGAAAAAGGCGCGGGGCCTATCAATATTCAAAACAAATTGACATTGCTGCGGCAAACCGCGCTGAACAAGGCAAATGAAACAATGCAAAAGTTTTTACTGCTGCCCGCGCCGTTTTCGGATGATGCCGGTTTTTTACGCGCCGGCATTGCCGCCCAGCTTATTACCACGCTGCCGGCACGGGAGGCTTCGGAGTTTGCGCAGACTGTCCGCAAAGACCCGCTCTACATTAACGCGCTTGTCAACGGCGCTCTAAAAAAAAAACGCGACCAAAATCTTTTCCCTGAAACATGGCGTATCGTAAATACGCCGAATGATACCGTTGAACGGCTTAGGCCTGAACATTTTGGCGCAATGGCGCGTTTTGCCGCGGCGCTCTGCCGCCCTTAAATCAATTCCAGCGCCAGTTTTGACCATGCCTCTTTTTTCTGCCCTTCCAATTCTTTGCGGGAAAGCCAGCGCGCTCCTGAAAGTTCAGCGGAAGGTGCCGGAAGATAACCCTCCGCGCACCGGCCAAGAAATACAAGTCCAAAATGAACGCGGCTTACCGGCGAGTCTATATCGTTGATAATTCCTCTGTATTCGAGTAAAAGGCTGTCCTGTGAAAAATTTGCGAGTTCTTCCGACAATTCACGGGCAAGCCCGGCGTATACCGTTTGAGAAAACGTTTCGTGTTTATCGGGAATGTCAATGTGCCCCCCTATGCCGCATGAATAGAATCCATGGAGGCGCGCTTCATTTCCATGCCGCGGATAACATAGAAATTTTCCGGCGGTGTCCATTATCACAATGTACGGAATTATCTGGCGGTATGTTTCATCGTTTTCCGCATGGCCGCGTTCTATCCAATGAATATCCGCATCGCGCACATGGGAAAAAACATCCGCACAGAGAGCGCGGGTTTTTTGCGTCCATTCAAGCGGCAGGCTGTTTGTTTTAACACACAAAATTTGCACAGGCTTTATAGTATCCCGTTATATGTTTTTACGCCAGAAGTCTACAACCGAGCGCCCGTATTCGCGGCGTTTGTCAAGGACGAGTTCCGGGGGGCAGGCAAATTCTTCTTCGCGGGGCCTGTGTACAAGAAGCAAACCGCCGCCGGCAAGCAGCGGCGATGCGGCGATGCCGGCAAGCAAATCTTGTTTGTATTTATAAGGGAAAGGCGGGTCGCAAAAAATAATATCAAAAGGATGTTTGCCGCGTTTTATATATAATTCACAGGATATAAAGCGGCAATTGATGCGCACCGGCAGCGCAAGACGGGTGTTTTTAATAAGCACGGCGCTTTTTTGTTTATCTTGTTCAACCGCTTCAATATACGAAGCGCCGCGGGATGCGGCTTCTAATGCGATAATCCCGCTGCCGCTAAAAAGGTCTAAAAATGAATTGCCGGAAATATCACCCAGGACAGCAAAAACGCTTTCCCGCATTCTATCCATTGCGGGACGGATGACACCCGGCGGAACGAGCGCCTGCCTTCCGGCAAGATTGCCGCCTGTAATGCGCATACCGGTATTCCCATGCTACGGGCATGCCGAAAAACGACTATGTCTGTTTTTCAGCATGCTTTTTTAATGCGGTATCCGCACGGTATACCGGGTTTTTCATTGTGCCGTTAATCACTGCCCAAAAGGGCGGAAAGTTCGTCTTGGCTTACGGCGCGGTTTTCCGCTGACGAAGAAGGCTGTTCTTTTATGATGCCGTCAATGAGCGCGATGCGCTGCGCGGAACTTTCAGACATTGCCGTAAGCGGAGCGCCGGTTTCCGGGAAACTCTTTGCAGAAAATGACGCATTGCTGTGTATCATGCTAAAGAGTACATTAGAAAAACGAACTTCCATTTCGTATAAATTATGCATCTGCTCATCACGTTCAATCAATTGCTTGTTGTTTATCAGGCTGTCCAGCAGTATTTGAGCGCTTTTCCCGATAAACTCGCAGTCTTCAAGCGTTTTATCCAGAAATATGCCTGAATCCGCATCAAGCGATAATAAATCTTGAATCATCCTGACCCGTGTATTCAAAATGAATATATTATCTTCATAGTTAAGATATTTATTCATTATCGCAGCCTGCTAATTTTTATATTGAATTCCTGTATCGTACATACCGACACGTATTTCACCAGTTACGCTGGGTATATCCAGAACAGTTCCGATTTCAATCAAATTCGGATTTTCAGGATTAGGCAGTTTGTGTTTATTTACCCTGTATAAAAGAGGCCAATACCACGGAGTTCCATAAAACCATTTGGATATATTCCAGAAACAGTCGCCAAATTCATCCCATGGGCGTACTTTGTACTGTGTGGGAAGTTTTGGCAGTTTATCCGGCAGTTTACCCTTGGGCGGCGGCGCGGCAACATCGGCCAAATCGTCTATAGTTTTATCTGAATATTCTATAGTCCTGTCCCAGTCTTCTATCCTGCGCGCCGAAGACGCTTCATTTAAATCTTCATGAGCCTGGGCAACTTCTTTGGGATAGTATGCCTTTACGTTGTTGGTGTCAGCCCAATCAACGCGCTCTTCCGCTTCTTTTAGTTTAGCAATAGCGCGGGAAAATTTTAATTTTTCAGATATATATTCATCTGAAAGCCGGGCCAGCCGGGCTGCTTCAGAAGAATACCACGCCGATTGGTCGTAGTCACCTTCATTAAACGAAAGGCGCGCCAAATTGGAAAACCTTAAACTATCTAAGTAATAACGGTTGTTTTTCAGACTGGCTGGAATGTGAAATTCGCCTTCGCCGTCAGCGCCAAGTTGCAGCAGTCCCGCTTCGGCTTGTTCATCCGGCGAAAAGGCGGTTTCGGACTGCGCTTCTTCTTCAGAAGAAGCAGCAGGTTCCTGTTCCGCTGTCTGAAGTTCACCGTTTCGCAAATCCTGGGCACCCAAGAAAAAAAAGCCCGGGAGCAGCAACAGCAAAAAAAAATGTAACTTCATACATTTTAATAATCGGAATTTATGTGCATAAAGTTAAGGTAATACTGATTAGAGCGGTATCGGCGGCCGCAAGAGTACGGGTGCGGGGCCGCCTTTGTGTGCCCTCGTGGCTTTTTTTGAAAAATGATTTTCATTTCAGTGCTACTCTAGCGAAAACCGCAAGGCCTGGTATACTACAAACGCTATGCAAAATCTACCCGGCGTTCTAAACGCGCTTCTTGAGGGTTGCGGTGAATTCGCCGGTGAAAACGGCAATGTACTCAAAAACAAGGTTGTTGAATATGCCCTCAAACCGGACGGCGGCCTTCTTAAACTTTTGCTCAAAAACGAGATTGTCAAAAAATATTTTTTTACGGAAGTTGACGGGGTTTTGATTTTTGACAAAATCAAGTTTGTGGAATTTATATCAAACAAGGAATTTTTGCCGGATAGTTATACGGCGTTCAAAAACAACCCCGGGCTTGTTAACGGCGGGAGTGTGCGTATACCGGCGGATGAAGAAGTGAGGCTTGTATGGCCGCACAAAGACTGTGTGCTGGAGGGCGGGCAGACAAAGGATGAACAGAAACAGGACGAGATTTTCTGGAACGAAACTTCGGCCGCTGAGGAAATAGGCCGGCTTTTTGCCCCGAAAGTTTTTACGCGCTGGAAGCGGTTTGATGAAAAAGGCGAACATACATTAGACGGGAATGAAGAAATCGATTTTGATAATGAAAATTATATTATCAAAGGCAATAATTTATTGGTATTACATTCTATTTACAAGCGTTTTGCGGGGAAAATAAAACTCATTTATATTGACCCGCCCTATAATACAGGCAGCGATAGTTTTAACTACAACGATAAATTTAATCATTCCACATATCTTACATTTATGAAAAACCGGCTGGAAATCGCGCGGAAATTACTTTCAGATGACGGAAGCATCTATATAAATATTGATTACAATGAAGTTCATTATTTAAAAATTTTAATGGACGAAATTTTTGGAAGGGAAAATTTTCAAAGAGAAATTATCTGGAAATTATCCGCTGTGGCAGGCTATAAAAGCCTTGTAAATAATTATGTGAGAGGACATGATACAATTCTATTTTATTCAAAATCAAAAAAATTTTTCTTTAACAAAATTTACAAACCGTATAATGAGCAGCAAATTCTTAATTTTTCGCGTACTGACGAAAATGGAAGAAAATACAAACGACTTACGGCCGACAGAAGATTATATTTGGACAAAGCAAAAGGCATTCCGCTTGCGGATGTTTGGGACGACATTCCAAGTTTCCAAACTATTTTAAGCGCGAAAGAAATCATAAAAGGCTTTAAGGGGCAAAAGCCGGAAAAATTACTGGAAAGAATAATTGTTTCGTCAACGTGTCCCGGCGATATTGTTTTGGATTTTCATATAGGTTCCGGTACTACTGCCGCCGCCGCGCACAAAATGAACCGCCGCTATATCGGTATAGAACAAATGGACTATATCGAAAACATTACCATAGAACGCCTCAAAAAAGTTATTGCGGGGAGGCAGGACGGCATTTCAAAAAATACAGGCTGGACGGGCGGCGGTTCTTTTATGTACTGCAGCCTGCTGCGGCGGAACGAAAAGTACCTGAAGAAAATACAGGCGGCAAAAGGCAGCGCCGGATTAAAAAGCATCTGGGATTATATGCAAAAAAACCTGCCGCGCCCGGCGGGGAATCCGGGGGACTGCCCGTTTGAAGAATTGCCGTTTGATGCGCAAAAACGCTTTTTAATAGAAATATTGGAGAAAAACCAGTTGTATGTTCATTATTCAGAAATAAAAGACGCTGATTGTACTGTTTCGGAAACCGATATCAAATTGAATCACGGCTTTTACGGGGCAGGATAAAAACGGCGCCGCTTTCAGCATATTGTTTCAAGAAAATAGTTGACGGCCGTCAATACGCCTATTTACAATGATAGGAACACAATCTTTATAAGCATAGGAGGCTTAATTATGACAAGGAAAACAAAGCGTTATTCTTGCGATGACGGACGCTGCGGATGCACATGCACCTGCCGGCTGCGGTTCACCACTTGCAAAAGGGGGAAACCGGGATGACTTACAAACAATACCCAGCCGGGCTGCTGGTTAGAGGAGACGTATTATGTCGGTAAA
>JAIRPM010000056.1 GCA_031257075.1 Spirochaetaceae bacterium | reverse complement strand
AAAATCGAAATATATACCATAATGAACGAATTAAAAAAGAACGGCGTCGCGGTAATGTTTGTATCGTCAGAATTACCGGAAGTGCTTGGTATGTCCGACCGGATCATTGTTATGTGCGCGGGGCGTATTACCGGGGAATTGATAACGAAAAATACCCGTCAGGAAGAAATAATGTCGTATGCGACAAAATATACCTAATGTAAAGGAGGAATGATTATGGCGGAAAATGTTTTAACGGCGCGGCTTGCCGCTCTCAATATACCGCGGAATACCAAACAGTTGCTTTCCACGCTGTCGGGGCTTGTCCTGCTCTGTATCGCATTTTCGTTTTTGAGCGAATACTTTTTTTCGCTGCAAAATTTTCTTACCGTCGCCACGCAGACGGCGGTTATCGCCATTATCGCCATAGGGCAAACCTATGTAATGATAACGGGCGGTATCGACCTGTCTATCGGCTCGAACATGGCGCTTGCCGGTATGGCCAGCGCCCTCTGCCTGCAAACCGGAATGCCCGCGCTTGCGGCGATTATTGTAGGGCTTGTTTCGGGGGCGCTTGTTGGGTTTATCAACGGCGCGTTTGTCTCTTTTGGAAAACTGCCGCCGTTTATCGCAACACTCGGCACCATGACGGCGATACGCGGCGTAAGCCTGACGCTCACCGCCGGCATTCCGATAAGCGGCCTGCCTAAAGCGTTTACCGTCTGGGGAACGGACGCGTCGCTGGGGATTCCCCATCCGGTGTATGTAATGGCGGCGCTTACCATTGTTTTCGGATTTATTCTGGCAAAAACGCGACCGGGCAGATATGTGTACGCGGTAGGCAGTAATTACGAGGCGGCGCGGCTTTCCGGCGTAAACACGCGGCGCGTCATCATCATGGTGTATGTGTTTTCCGGGCTGCTCGCCGCGTTCGCCGGGCTTATCATGGCGGCGCGTATTACCACCGCCCAGCCCACCGCCGGAGACGGCTACGAACTGGACGCGGTGGCGTCATCGGTTATTGGCGGCACCAGCACGATGGGCGGCGAAGGCACGGTTGCCGGCACCTTTATCGGCGCGTTTGTAATTGGAATACTGAGAAACGGCCTCAATTTAATCGGGGTATCGCCGTTTATACAAAAAATTGTCATCGGTATTGTCATTGTCGCTTCGGTATTTCTTGACAGAATAAAACGCAAAGAATAGCGTTTTACTATATAGAGGAGTTAAACATGAAAAAAATTCTTTTCTTGTGTTTGTCCGTTATCGTGCTGGCAGGCGCGGTTTCGTGCAAAAAGAAAGAAGCGGACAGCGGTAAGATAAAAGCTATCTTTATCGCTATGGATTCAGTAGACGAGCACTGGCTTAAAGCAAAAGCCGGATGCGAGGACAAGGCAAAGGAACTGGGAAACGTTGATTTTACCTTTAACGCGCCCCAGGGCAAACTTGACGCCGCAAGTCAGTTACAGTTGGTGGAGGACGCGATAACCCGCAAGGTACAAATATTGCTGCTCGCGCCGCTCAACAAGGACGCGCTGGCGCCCGGCGTGGAAAAAGCAAAGGCGGCGGGTATCAAGGTGATTATTATCGATTCGCCTATCGGCACCGAAAACTACGACGCCTTCCTTTCCACCGATAACGGCGCGGCCGCCCGTCTTGCCGCCGACGAAATGGCCAAACTGATTGGCAATACCGGCAAAATCGCTATAATTAACGCGCAAGCCGGCGCCGGTACCGCAATGATTCGGGAAAATGACTTTAAGGCTCAAATAACCGCAAAGTACCCGGACATTACGATTGTCGGCACCCAGTATTCGGACGGCGACAAAACCAAAGCGCTCAATATCGGCACCGACTTTATGACGGCAAACCCCGACCTGGCGGGCATTTACGCCTGTAACGAAGGTTCTACCGTGGGCGCGGGTCAAGCGATTGAACAGCGGGGCAAATCCGGCGCTATCACGTTAGTCGGCTGGGATTGGACGGGCGACACGAAAGCGCTTGTCGAACGGGGCGTTCTTAACGCTTCCATGGTGCAGAATCCCTACCAGATGGGGTATCAGGGTATTCAAGTTGGCGCAGACCTTATCGGCGGGAAAACCGCGCAAAAAAGCATTGACACCGGCGTTACCGTGGTCAACAAAGACAATATGAATTCCATAAAATAACCGGGCAGGCGGGCGATTTTTCCGCCCGCCGCGCCGTCCGGTTCTGTTGCTGTATGCAGATTGGCATCGACATTGGCGGCACCAAGACTGCCGTTACCGTTTGGGACAACGAAACTCTCGTCCGAAAAATACGTTTTACTACACCCGGCGGGCCTGACGCTGCGATTACCGCCATCGAAACAGCCGCGCGGGAAGCGCTTGCCGGAAACGTCCCCGCCGTATGCGGGCTATGCTGCGGCGGCCCCTTGGATTCACGGCGGGGGCTTATTCTGTCGCCGCCGAACCTGCCCGGCTGGGACGAAGTGCCCATAACACGCATCCTGGAAGACCGGTTTGGCTGCCCCTGCCTTTTGGAAAACGATGCCAATGCCTGCGCTGTCGCCGAATGGCGCTGGGGCGCGGGTCAATCCTGCCAAAACATGATTTTTCTTACATTCGGCACCGGCATGGGCGCGGGTCTTATACTGGACGGACGGCTCTATCGCGGCGCGCTGGATTTGGCAGGCGAAGCCGGGCACATACGGCTTGCCGAAGACGGCCCCGAAGGTTACGGCAAACGCGGCAGTTTTGAGGGATTTTGTTCGGGCGGCGGCATAAGCCGCGCCTATGCCGCGCGGACGGGCGTTACCATAAGCGCCGCGGAAGTGTGCGAACGCGCGGCGCACGGCGAAAAAACCGCCCTTGACGTTACCGGACAGTGCGCCTTTTATTTGGGACGCGCTCTTGCCATCCTTATCGACTTGCTAAACCCGGACCGCATCGTGCTGGGCAGTATCTACGCCCGCGCCGCCGGCCTTTTTACGGCGGGAATGGAAGCGGCGCTTTTACAGGAGGCTCTGCCTCTTTCGCGCCGCCGGTGCGCCATCCTGCCCGCGGCGCTGGGCGAAGAACTTGGCGACCGCGCCGCGCTGGCCGTCGCCCTGCGCCTTGCGTGAGACTTCGGCTCTGTACGCCCGTAATCCCGCTAGGCGGGCATAGTAAGAAACAGCATACTTAGAAATTGATGTACAAGCACAAAAAAGTACCGGTTATATGCGCCTTGCTCATTATTTTAGCGGCGCGGGAGGTTCTGGCATCTCCCTTTATGATGATTGCGTCCGGCGATCCGGCGCTGGACGATCTACGTTTGGTCGCGCTGGAAGCGGGGCTCACTATCCTTTCGCTTACCCCCCCTCTTTCCCGTGACGAAATAGAAAACATCCTGAATATTACGGATTCAGGCTCGTTATCCGAGGCGGCGGCGGAAGCGTATGCTAGGCTGGAATCCCGCCTTAACCCTCAGCCGCGTTTTTCGGAAGAGGGCTTCGCGCTCATGGCCAACCTGATACTTCAATTTGAAGCGGGTATCCGGTCAAACAGCGGTATTCCGTGGCAAGGGAATGGGGCAATGCGCCCCGCGGCGCTCGGCCTGCCCATCGGCGCCTATTTTTTTAACGCGGCGGAAATCTTTATAGCGCCGGAAGTCCGGCTCGACCCCGGCTTTAACGAAACGGACGGGCATTTTCTAACCAATGTTCCTTACGAGGCGGGCAGAGTCGATATGTTTTTCCCGTTCCGCGCGTACATTGCGTTTGGCGGCAAGAACTGGAACTTTCAGATTGGACGGGATGCCCTGAATTTTGGAACCGCGCGGCGCGGGAATCTGCTTATATCAGACTCACCGGATTATTACGAATTTGGGCGGCTTTCGTTCTTTTCGAGGCATTTTAAGTATACCGCGCTCGTTACTCATATTCCGCTTTTTATTGAGGATGATTTGTATGACACTTCGACATTACCGGACGATGCCTTAACAGAAAGCCTGGAGCGATATTTATACATACACCGGTTCGATGTCAACCTATTCGATAAACTATCGCTGGCGTTTTCCGAGGGGCTGACGGTGGGAAACTCGCCATTAAGCCTGCGGTATCTGAACCCGCTTATGATAATGCACAACTGGACGTCCGGCGATGAGTATCCGAATTGGGCTGGCGGCAGAGAACTAAATAGTTCAATCTTTTTTGTCGAGGCAAACTGGACACCAATCCGCCATCTCCATTTTTACGGGCAAATAGTGATAGACGAACTCACAACGC
>JAIRPM010000190.1 GCA_031257075.1 Spirochaetaceae bacterium | reverse complement strand
TATGTCCTCTGTCTTACCGCCGGGGAGGAGTCCAACTTTTACTGGGACTCCCTCGGCGGCGGCGCGGGCTGCCGCATCGACTTCAAAGGGCAGCCCCTCGCGGACGCCCTCGCCGCCTGCCCCGAAATCCGCCACGGGCCGGTCTCCTACCCGCCGCTCCACGAGCTGGAAGCGGCGGTCAAAACCGGCGCGCTCCCGGCGGCGGATATTCCCTTTACCAAGCGCTTTCCCTACCGCCACGAAAAGGAATACCGCTTTGTGTGGGAAGGCAATCCCCCACACAATCCGTCCTCCCCCCGCCCGCCCGAGGCAGGCAGCCTGGCGGACGGCGAGGGGGAAACCGCCGCGTCCACGCGGCCCCCCGTGCTGGAGTTCGGCCTGAGCCTTGACGCTATCGACTCCATCACCATAAGCGATTCCCTAAGCGCCGCCGCCGCCGATTCTTTCAGGGCGGTCATCTCCCGGGCTGTCCCGGATATTCCCGGCCGTATCAGTCTGGTAACGGTCCACGAAAACAAACGCTGGCTTGCCGCCCTTTCCGCCGTCCGTTAGGGCGCTCTGTAGCGTTGGAGCGGGTGCCTATTTACCAGGGCATTTCTTTTATTTCCGGCATAACATCCAGCAGGGTATTTTGCGGCGGCGGGCAGCGGATTGTTACTGTGCCCGCGGAATGTTCAAAAAGGGCGGCGGGAAGTTCAAGCATTGCCGCATGGAGAAAAAAGCCTTTACGCCCGCCCGCAGCGCCGCCATATTTTGTATCGCCGGTAAGAGGGTGTCCGTGTAAAGCGGCTTGAGCGCGTATTTGATGCGTGCGCCCGGTTAACGGCATAATAGCAGCAAGCGTATGCCCCCGGCCGGAACTTAGCGCTTTCACCTCCGTAAGCGCTTTTTTCGCGCCGGCAACGGACGCTGCCGCCGGACGTGTTGTCCGGCAGCGCCGGTCGCGGACAAGCATATCCGCCCAAAACGCTTCGCCCTCCAGATGGCCGTTTAGTACAGCCAGATACGTCTTGCGGATGCCGCCCGCTTTAAGCGCCTCGGAAAAAGATTGCGCGCCGGCAAGCGTTTTAGAAAACGTAATAAGCCCGCTCGTCCCCTGATCCAAACGGTGCAGAGGCCCGGGCCTGAACGAAAGAGAACGGTCAATTCTGCCTGATAAATAAGTATGAACAAGCGTATCAAGGCTCATTTTCCCACAACGGCCGCTATGAACAGCAAGCCCGGCAGGTTTGTCAATAAAAAGCAGATGCTCCGTTTCGCGGACAATAACAAGAGGCGCGCCGGATGCGGCGCTTGCCTTTTCAGGCTGCGGGGTATCTTCCTTATTGTTGATAATAATGTCATCGCCTTCGCGCAAACGGTAGGCAGCAGGTTTACAGCAGCCATTAACGGCGATTTTGCCTTTGCGAAAAAGGCGGTGTATATACGAAAGCGCAAAATCAGGACGGGCTTTGCGTATAACGCGGTCAAGCCGCCTGCCTGCATCATCTTTTGTTGCCGTCAATACCGCTATAGTAACGCCTTTGCGGAAAACCGGCAAGCGGCATATACTTCCACTCAATGGAACAACACGCAAAAACTTCAGAAGACTTATGCCTTTCCGGGCTTCTTTTTGATGAATTAACCGCTGTTTGCGGAAAGATGGGCGAAGATTTCCCCCCATTCCGCATCCGGCAAATCGAAAAACGCATTCGTGAAGGCTGTTCTGATTTTGAAGCAATGACCGAACTCCCGCAGGAATTGCGCCGTAAACTTGCTGAATGTTACCATCTCCGCTCTGTTACATTAGACGGCGTATATGCCGACCCTGACGGAACGGTAAAACTGCGCCTGCTTACCGCTGATTCGCTTGCAATCGAAGCCGTTATCCTCCGTGACAAGCACGGCAGGCATACCGCCTGCCTTTCCACACAAGCCGGCTGCGCTATGGGCTGCGTGTTTTGCAAAACAGGCAGCCTCGGATTTACCCGGAACCTGAATGCGGGTGAAATAACCGGCCAACTGCACTCCATCAATGGCTGCTTAAAAGCAGATGGCCGGCCGCCGGTTTCTAACATTGTTTTTATGGGTATGGGCGAGCCGCTTCTTAATCTTGACGCGCTTCTCAAGTCGATTGCTCTGTTATGCGCCCTGCCGGGCACTCCGGCAAACCGTTTTTCTCCGCGCCGGATAACGGTGTCTACCTGCGGCCTTGCCCCCAAAATCCTGGAATGGGCTGACCGCGCGCCCGGTGGTGTGCGGCTCGCCGTTTCGCTCACTACGGCACGGCAAGACTTGCGCAGCCGCCTTATGCCCGCTTCGTCCGCCCTTGCGGAACTGAAAGACGCGCTATGCTCGTACCAAAAACAAACCGGCCGGCGCGTAACACTCGAATTGCCGCTGCTGGGCGGCATAAATACACACCCGGAAGATGCCGAAGCGCTTGCGGTATTTGCGCGAGGGCTTTCTGTACTAGTCAACCTTATTCCATGGAACGCCGCGCCGGGGCTTGTTTTTGAAGGAAAGCCGCTTACGTCCCCTTCCCCAAAAGAAGCAGCGCGCTTTGTGCGGGAATTAGAAGAACGCCATCTGCCGGTAGTCATACGCCGCGGCAAAGGCGGCGCTGTCGCAGGCGCATGCGGGCAATTGGGCAACGCTGTTGCCCTAGGGCAGAAACAAAAACAATACGCTGGTAACGATACCGGCAAAACAGAGTGAAATGCCTGCCATACCGCCTTCGATGCTGCCGAGCGCAAGGGCGCGGGCTGTGCCTATCGCATGACCTGACATTCCCATAGCGCAGCCGGCGGCAATGCGGTCTTTTAAGTGAAGGCGGCTTACAAACGCCGGCCCGGCAAGCGATATGCTTATGCCGGTAATAGTAACGGCGGCAATGGTAACTGCCGGTATGCCGCCATGCTGCGCGGACAATTCCAGCGCAATGGCTGTTGTTACTGATTTTGGCAGCATTGAATTGACAAGCGTTTCTTCTATTTTTAACAGTTTACTCAAAAACTTTATACTGATTATTGACGCGCATGAACCGGCGGCGCATCCGGCAAGAAGCGGCACCAAATTGGCAAGCATAACATAGCGCTGCCTGTATACATTTATCGCAAATACAACTGTTGCGGGAAGTATAAACAGCGTAATAATATTGCCGCCTTTTTGATAATGCACGGCAGAGATAGGCGTAAAAATAATAACACACAACGTAATAATAATGCTGATAAGAAGCGGATTTATAAAAGCAAAGCGGTATTTATTGCATACAATAACGCCTATGCTATATGCGGCAATGCTTATCAGAATTCCACAGAACGGTAAATTCAGCAATTCATTCATAACAATTCCTCTGATGCGCCCACAGATGCCTCATCCTTTTTTCCTGTAATAATACGAATAAAAACACGCACCCAGTACACAACGGCATAAGTAACTAAAAATGTAATAATAGTTGATAGAACTGATACAATAAAAAATCTGATAACAGCCTGTTTAAGCAAATCAAACTGGTCAATAATAGCAACAGCGGGAGGCAAAAAGAATAAACTCATATTAGCGAGCAGGAAGTCCGCTGTTTTTTGAATCGATTCGGGTTTAAACAGATTGATAGTGAACGCGGTAAACAAAAGAACTATACCCCATACGCTTGCCGGCAGGCGCACCGGCAAGAACCGCGCCATTATTTCTCCCAAAAGGCAAAACCCCAAAATAACAGCAAGTTGTTTCAGCACCAGCATACTTCATTTTACGCGCCCCGCACCGCGCCGGTCTAGGGATGCTTCTTGCCCGCTTTATGTACGGGCTATTCTACAATATCATCGCCAAGCATAAGAATACTGCCTTCTTCACGGCCTTCGCGAAACCAGTTCATAAATATTTTAAGGGCAGCATCCGAATCTTTTTTGGTAACAGGCCCCATAAAGTCAAGTTCTTCTCTTACTTCGATTTTACGGTTCGAGGAAATGTTAGCGAGAATTTTTTCGGCAAATACTTCGCTGCGCCCTTTGATAAGCAGGGCTATTTCTTTCGCGCTCATAGCATGAAGTTTGATGCGGAGCGGTTTGTTATCGGCCTTGATTACATCGTCAAGCGTATAGAGCCTGTCTTTCAGTTCACGCCCCAGTTCCGGGTCTTCTTTGGAAAGTTCGGAAAGAATAGTATCGCCAAAAGAAACATCGCTTTGTTTTAGAATGGAAGCGAGCGCGCCCAATCCGTCAACGGTGCTTGTTCCGGCGCTCCCGCTCAAGCGGCGCGCCTTTTCACGCAGGGCTTCCACCGTCCGTTCCAACACTTCGGGGGAAACTTGCCCCAGCCGGCTAATGCGCCGCGCGACTTCCAGCCGCCATTCCCGGTCGGCGCAGGACAACGCCGCCGCCGCGCTTTTGGGGGCTATCCGCGACAGTATCATTGCGCCGGTGGCGGGACTTTCATCGCGTAAAAGAATGGCAATTTGCTCGCCGGGCAGGTCATCCAAAAAACTGAAAGAGGTTTCACGAGCAGCAGGCGCCGCGTTTTTGAGAAAAGCCTCGCCTTTTTCCGGCCCAAAAGCGGCATACAAAAGCCGGCGCGCCTCATCCAGTCCGCCTGCCGTCCGCCCCTGCCCGGGAAAACTTCCCTCCAAAAGTGATTGGAATTCGGCAAGAATTTCGGCGGCCTCATCACTCTGTATGCCGCGTATTGACGCGATTTCCCGTGAAATGAGTTCGACTTGTTCCGGCTCAAGGTTTGTCAATATCGAAGCCGCCTGTTCGGCCCCTATCAAAATAAGGAATTTGGCTACACGCCGGTATTTGGAATCTTTGGATGCGGCTTCGTCATTTGCGCCGGTTTTGACAACGCGGGGAATTTTAAGAAAGCCGTCTTTTATTGGCTGCCGCGCGGCAGGCATCGGATGGGCGGGGGGG
>JAIRPM010000181.1 GCA_031257075.1 Spirochaetaceae bacterium | reverse complement strand
ACGATTACAATAACAAATTCTATAGCGGCGTAAAAGCGGCATTAAGAAAATTTTCCGAAGAGAAAACCGCGCCGTATTTTCCGCTTTGTGATTCATACGGCAGCGCGGTAATAATGAAGAATTGGGGGAATCACCCGAAGGAAAGCCGGCATGGAAGTGGTGCAAAGGGCTCAATTTGACCTGTAAATTCGCCGGTACAATAAAAAAGAGGGTTTTTTGTGTTCCCTGACCGGAATGATTTTCCGGTCTTTGTTCCAAGTTACACCGGAGGCGGCTAAAAGTAAAATTGCGGGTCTCGTGCCTAGGAACGCGAGTCTCGTGCCAAGGCACGCGAGTCTCGTGCCAAGGAACGGAGGGCTCGTGCCTAGGAACGCGGGTCTGGTTCCTAGGAACGGAGGGCTCATTTCTGGGAATGGCCGCCGGTTTGCGGGGTTTCTTAATGGTAGCGTGTTACGGTAAAACGTTTTAGTTTTATATGCGGCCTTTCGCTCAAAGGAATGCCCGCTTTGCGCATTGCTATCGAGATTTGTTCGGAAGCGCTCGTAACGCCTTCAAGAGCGGGAAGAAGCAGTCCCCGCCGGAAATCGAGCGAAACAATAACGCCGTATTTTTGCGGGTCCAGTTCCTGTTCGCTCGTAACCGGCTCAGGCGCTTCAAGCACATCAACACTGTACGCAAGTTCGGACAATTCGCCGGCGTTAACGGGCGGAAAACGGCTGTCTTCGTTTGAGGCGCTTATCGCGTTGTGGATAATTTCATACACGATGTTTTTTTGAACAGGAGCAATGGTGCCGATACAGCCGCGCAAATCACCGTTCTTTTTATGTATCGAAACAAATACCCCCGCTTTGCGTTCCGCCATATCCTCAGGAAGCGGAAAATCCGGCGTATAGTACGCCCCTTCACGCGCGAACAGTTCTACCGTCTTTCGCGCAAGTTGAACATGGATGCTTTCAGAATTTTCTCCGTTATTCATTGGTTTTCCTTATGCCGCCCCTATTTTACCCACCGCGTAACCGACACCGAAAGGCCCCTCATACGAGTAGAGTTCGCCGGCTGCCGGCGCGCCGTCAAAAATACCCGCCATAATAGCGAGCGGCCGCAGCCCGCATTCGGCCGCTTTTTCACAAAGGCTCCGGTCAAGCGCAAGCGTTTCGCCGGGCGCGCCGCGCCGGATACTGTCCGTAATAGCCGCGTCAAATTGAGGGCCCTCGGCGGCAAATCCATAGGGGCCGTCCGGTTTCAGTCTGTGAGAAAGGTCGCCGCTCGCGATAAAAATCGTTTTTTTACCCAGCGCGGCGGCCGTTTCCGCTATCATACGCCCGTATTGGGCATGGTTTTGCAGGGAAAGCCCGGAAACGCTAAGCCGCACAGTCTTGAAATCCGGCTTTTTCCCCGCCGCCGCATACCCGTCAAAAATAAAACGCAGCGGAATCATTACCGCATGGTCAAGAGCCGCGCTTTGTTCGCCGCCGGTTCCGGCAGGAAAACCTATGTCATCCGCCCGTCCGCAGAGCGCTTCAACAAATTCGGTATCGTAAGCGGTTTCCAGTTTTACGTTTGCCGCATGGAAGCGCGCCATATCCCCGCTTCCGGCGCGGCCCGGCGCTATATGAAAATACGAGGCATACAAAACACTGTGAGGGCTGGCAATAACAACGGTATCCGGCGCGCCGGCGGCAATTTCCGCGCCAACGCGCCTACAGGCATCGATTGTCGCCTGAATTTTCAGTTCTTCGCCCCGTCCGATTTCAGGAAAAATAAGCGGTGGATGAGGCGTCAAATACGCGCTTACAACAGCCATGCTTGCTTTGGAGATGATCGGAATTGAACCGACGGCCTCTTGAATGCCATTCAAGCGCTCTAGCCAACTGAGCTACATCCCCCAATACGGTATTAAGCATCTGCCCGCAGATTGCCCGGCGGACAGATCTTCTTCAACGTTTCGTTCAGTGTGCCGCACATTGAAAAATTGCGCAAGAGGGATGCCCATTCTCACACTCGTCAGCATTGCCCTAGACTATCTTTCTTGAATCTTTTAGAATTGAATCTATGAAAACGATACTCGCTGTCGATGATGTGGTAACAAACCTTACGACCATACGTTCAATTTTGCATGAATATTACGAAGTTTGCCTTGCGCGGACGGTAGAAGGGGCGCTTATGGTGCTGGAGCGCACAAAAGTAGACCTTATACTTTGCGACATTTCTATGCCGGGTATGGACGGTTTTCAGTTTTTGAATCAGATTAGGCTCGACCCTAGATATAGTGAAATGCCTCTTATCTTTATTACCGGGCATACATCACCCGATTTTGTTCAGAAGGCGATAAACGCCGGTGTCAACGGTTATATCATTAAACCGGTAAACGCTGAAGTATTGCTCAACAAAGTTCATGATACGCTTTACGAAAAACAGGAAACTATCATAAAAGAATCGCCCGAACTCGACAATCTTGTGCGCAGGCTTAAAGATTTGACTGATTTTTGTGAGACCGGCAAAACAACTCAAATAGAAGCGCTCATCCGCGACCTCCTGAAAGCGCCTTATCCCCAGCAAGTAACCAGTAATCTCAACACTATCGCAAAACACATCGGGGAAATTGATTACCCTCAGGCGATTACCAACATTAAACGGCTTATCAAAGTACTAAGCCCGCTAAAACAACCGGCTAAGTAGCCATAAAACGAGGCGGGATGTGTTTTCCAATTTGTTTGTAGCGCTCCGGTATCTTTGCGGTAAAAACAAAGGCGGCGGGCGGTACCTTTTAGGCGCGGTCGGCGGGATAGGGCTAAGCCTTGTTCCCATTATGGTTACCCTTATTGTCGCCGACGGCATGATACGCGGCATTACCGACCGTTTCATCGAATTGGGAACAGGGCATCTGCAGGTTTGGTACTACCCGGGCGGCGAACAGGAGAAAACGGGCGGCGGGAAAAACGGCTCTGCCACGGAAGATACGCTGCGGACAATCATTGGAGAAAGCGAAGGGGTAACCGGCGTTTGGCGGCAGCATGAAGGGCTTGGCGTAATAGTTGGGAATAACGGGAAAACCGGCGTTACGATTCGCGCTATAGAGCCCTCGTTTTGGGAGGATGAGGGAAGCCGCCGCTACATAACAACGCTGGAAGGAGACGCGCGTATCGAAGCGGACAATGAAGCGTTACTGGGTGAGGAACTGGCAAAGATTACCGGCGCCCAAACCGGCAAAACGGTGCGTTTGCTTACGGTGCGCTCGGACAAGGATGGGCGCGCCATTCCCCGTACAACGCTTTTTACCGTGAAAGGCATCATTTCGTCCGGTTATCATGAACTTGATATGATGTGGTGTATCATCAGTTATGAAGCGGGAAAGCGGGTTCTAGGCGCGAATGAAAACGACCCCTTTATTGTAAAAATTGATGACCCGTACAAAAAGACGGCGGCGCGGGCGGCCAGCCTTAACTGGCGGCTGCCGGACAATTACTGGGTATACCGCTGGAATGACATCCTCTACTCGCAGTATGCGTCTTATGAACAAACGCGGCAGCTTTTATTGTTTATAATGCTGCTTATTGTGGTTGTCGCGGCGGTGAATGTATCCTCGGCAACATCAATGCTTGTCATTGAACGGCAGCGCGATATCGCCGTTTTTAAGGCATTTGGTGTCCGTGTACGGGATGTGCGCTCAGTTTTTCTCTGGTGCGGTTTTCTTGCCGGCCTGTTCGGTTCGGCCGCCGGTATTAGCGCGGGGCTGTTTATCGGCTGTTTCATCAATCAAATTTTACGCGGCCTTGAGGCGGCGCTCAATTTTTTCTCCGCCTTCTCTTCGGGATGGACATTTCACATACTTGACCCCAGTTACTATTTACAAACCATCCCCATCGTTATTGATTGGAATACAGTCGCCCTCATCGGTCTGTTTACAGTGGTGTGCGCCTGCGTTTCCAGCGCGTTTCCCGCCCGCAAAGCCGGCCGCGCCAAACCGGTAGAACTTCTCCGTAAATTTTAATGGCCGGCACCGCCCGCTCGCAAAGCGGCCGGTGCCGCTGATTAATCAGTGCTTCCCTAGTTCCACATGAGTACGCTTGAATCATAGCCCGAGGGCGGCAGAAACCCAAGCAATTCAACAACGGTCGCGGCAATCGAACTTATGCCCAATCCTTCTTTGAGCGCGTCTGTTCTGTACTCGCCCTGAAAACAAGGGTCGTAGACAACGCAGGGGACAGGATTCAGACTGTGGCTTGTTTTTGCTTTCGGAGAGCCGTCCGCTTTACGAGATACCGCGCCGGTCTTTTTATCATGTTCAAACATATCGTCGCTGTTGCCATGGTCGGCCGTTATCAGCATAATGCCGCCCGCTTCTTTGACCGCTTGCGCGATACGCCCCAGTTGCAGGTCCATAGCTTCCATTGAACATATAACTGCCTGATAAATTCCCGTATGCCCCACCATATCGCCGTTGGGGAAATTAAGCCGTATATGCCGGTACGCGCCGCTTTTGAGCGCTTCCAGCACCTTGTCGGTAATTTCGGCGCACTTCATCCATGGGCGCTGCTCAAAAGGAATTACATCGCTCTTAATTTCGACATAATCTTCCAATTGTTCGCTGAATTTGCCGGTACGGTTGCCGTTGAAAAAATAAGTTACATGGCCGTACTTTTGGGTTTCGCTTATGGCCAGCGTTTTGATGCCGGTTTGCGCCAGATATTCGCCCATAACACGGTCGATTTCCGGCGGATTTACAAGGTAGTGGCGGGGGGCATGGAGGTCGCCGTCATATTCCATCATACCGGCATAGTAAACCTTTGGCCGTTTACCACGGTCAAATTTATTAAACGAATCGCCTTCCTCAAAGGCGGCGGTAATTTCCAAAGCGCGGTCGCCGCGGAAATTGTAGTAAATAACGGCATCGCCGTCTTCAATACTGCCGATAGGTTTGCCGTTTTCCGCTATCACAAATTCCTTTAAGTCCTGGTCGATGATACCCGGAATTTCCTTGCGGTATGTTTCGACAGCCTCATGAGCGCCGGCAAACTGCCGGCCTTTTCCATGCACATGCGTGTTCCAGCCGCGTTCAACCATTTTCCAATCCGCGCCGTAGCGGTCCATCGTTATCCACATACGCCCGCCGCCGGATGCTATTCTGGCATCAAAGCCGCCGGTTGATAGTTCTTTGAGGAATTTTTCAAACGGGTCAATGTACTCCAAAGCGGATGTTTCACCCACATCACGTCCGTCAAGAAGAATATGCACACGCGCCTTTGCGACACCTTCTTTTTTGGCTTGCTCTAGCATTGCCTTGAGGTGGTTAAGGTGGCTGTGTACATTACCGTCTGAAAAAAGCCCGATGAAGTGCATAGTATGCCCGCTGCCCGACTTCACAAAGGCAACCGCTTCCTTCCATGCCGCGCCTTGCCACATCGCGCCGGCGGCGATAGATTGACTTACGAGCGCCGCCCCTTGATTGAATACGCGCCCCGCGCCCATC
>JAIRPM010000128.1 GCA_031257075.1 Spirochaetaceae bacterium | reverse complement strand
GGACGCGATACGCGCCGAAAAAGGCTGCTCGATAGACGCGCTTTTCCGGGAGGAATTCAAATGCTAAAACTGCTCAAACTTCTAAAGTACGAAGTGCGCTACTATGCCCGGATTTTGCCGCTTATGTACGGCGCTCTTGTTCTTCTGACGCTTGTCTTTGGGCTAAAAGAACGTGTGAAGCCTTCTCCCCTTTCTTTCGATACTTCCGGGATGATTTTTCTTCTGCCGATTCTTGTGGTCTGTATAGCCTGCGTGATTACGCTTGTATATATTGTCCACCGCTTTATCGACAATCTGCTGAAAGCGCCGGGTTATCTTTCGCTCACGTTGCCGGTAACGGTGTGGCATATTCTCGCCGCAAAAGCGATAGCCGCCGTATGCGCCGCGCTTGCGACCGTTGGTATCTGCCTTGCGTTGGGCGCCGTTTTGTTTGAACTCGCTTCGTGGACAAAAATGGAATTGTTCGAAGGGTTTAATCTGTCCGCCGGTGCGCTTCCGTGGGTAAAAAACGCGCTGTTTGTTATTGTTACCGCATTCCGGCAGGCGGCGCTCATCTACGCGCTCATTACGGTAAGCCGGCTGCTCCCCAAATTCCGCAACTTTTGCGCCGTTGCCGGCTGGTTTCTTGCCGGAGCGATAGAGCACATAATCGAAAGCAGGATTTCCATAGCATTTGGCAGCGTTCCATCCTTATCTTTGTCCCATTTGTCATTTGTCTCGATAGCGGCGCAGGCTGTATTTGCCTGTCTGTACTTTTTGGCGGCGGGCTTTCTGCTGAAAAAAACATTCAACGCGGAATAAGCGGGAAATAGGCCCCCATGCGGGGGGGGGGGGGCTACTGGATTTTTGCGGTGGGGATGTATCCTGCGGTCAAATCAGGGGTGGGGATGTCGAGTAGGCGGCGCAGCGTTTGGAGTGTGGCAGGGCCGTTCTCTCCGATAAAATGCCCGCACAAATCGGTATCAATATGCCGTATAGTACTTAGTTCTTCAAACATTTTGGCAATCTGCGATTCGTCTTTCATATTGATAAGAGCAAACACGCGGACTTTTTTTTCGGAGAAAGGAATGGTCGGCATTTCTTCGGCAATAATATACTGCCTTGTAAGCCGCCATGTTTCGCCGGAGATAACAATGTCGGTGCCGTATGGTTTGTTATACGTTTCGAGTGTATCGGCAAGACGCACATTAGCGCCGGCGAGGGCAAACTCCAGCCGTTCTTCTGAGCCGATTCTGCCGGCTACAACGGTGCCGGTATTTATCGCGCAGCCGATTTTTATAGGCGGCATCCCTTTGCGGGTTTTGTTAAAGCAGCCGAGAGCGGCGCGCATCATAAGGGCGGCGCGGCAGGCGGCAAGCGCGTCTTCTTCCTCGCTGCCTGCCGTGGAGCCTGCGCCCCAGTTTGCCATTATCGCGTCTCCGATATATTTGTCGATGATGCCGCCTGAGGCAAGCGCGCACGATGCTGTGTATTCCATATAATTATTAATAAGCGTAACAATGCCTTCCGGTGAAAGACTTTCGGAGAGCGCGGTAAATGAACGTATATCGCTAAAGAGTATACTTGCTCTTTTGAACGCGCCGCCTGATTTGAGCCTTCCCCGGTAGGCGAGTTTTGCCACAACGCGGTTGGTAAAACATTCAAAGTTGCCGAGCGCAATACCGAGCGAATTAAAACTTTCCGTCAATTTTCCTGTTTCATCATGATTGCGTACCGGCAGATTGATATTGTATGAGCCGTCTTCGATTTCTTCCGCCGCATGGCGCAGCGCCAATAATTGCGCGGTAAGATTGCGTGAGAAAATCCATAGTATTAGCAGCAATATACCCCACACCGTAATCGATAAGTATATATTGCGTTTTACCGTTTCATTTATTACTTCAAATGCCGTGTTTTTTTGTATAAACGTAACAATGTGGCATGCGCCTGTAGGAACGCCGCTTTTTACGCTTAATGAATTTTGCGTTAATGTAGAAAGAGAAACATCGTTCCCGGCGGCAGCACCGTCAGTGGAAACGGTAAAGGCCGAGGCAGCCCTGCCGATGCCGCCTATTCCGACAGTGCCGCCGACAGCGGGGCCGCCGGTTGAAATAAGAATTTCGTTGTTATCGTTTACTAATACCGATGAATATGCGCCCGAAGAAAAAGCGTCGCGCAGGCGTTCACCGGAAAATATGACGAATACAAACGGCGTATTTATTTGCCGCGCGAAGGAATGTGCTGAAAGCCGCATAACAAGTACCGGTACATTCTTAAATGATTCACTCGCATTTATCAGTATAGTATCTTTTTCGTTTGAACGGTACAGTACCGCTTGATGTAAACGCATATACGCATGAATAAACGATGAATCGATTTCGTTGAATCGTGTCCATGTTTCGTTTACATATACCGCGCTGTCCGGTATAACAAAGGCGGCAATAGACGGGTTTTGTTCCCAAAAAAGCGCGGGCAGCGCCGTTGTTTGCGGGGCGGCGGCTGTCAGACTAAGCACCGCATACGTGTTCGAGCGGATAGTGGCCAATTCTTCTTCGGCGCAGAACGCGGCAACGGAATTCAATTCATTGATATCATTTTGGGTTGATATTCTTATGTCTTTTCTGAGCGTCAAAAAACTAACGCCAATTACCGCGCCAATGGTAAGCGCCATAAGCGCCGAAACCACGAGCGCTATTTTTACAGCGATAGGCATATATAGTTTCATAGTACCGCCTCCTCTACCTTATTTGCCGCCTGCCGGCGTATCCGGCGTTCCCAGCAGCGCTGCCACCGCCGCGTCATCCGCCGCCGACACATCTACTGTTGCCGCCGATGCTGCTGCCGCCCGCCGTGTCCGCTGTTTCCGTGCCGCTGCCGGCGCTTTCGTTGTGTTCGTATCCGCTGCCTCCGGCATATTTTTCGGTGTCCGCCGTGTTCGCCGTTTCCGCGCTGCCGGTGTTGCCGCTGCCGGCACATCTGCTGCCGCCGTATCTGCATCCGCCGGCATATCCGCTGCCGTGTCTGCCGCCGGGGCCACCGCGTCTGTCTCTGCCGGCGCGTCCGCCGGCTCAATTGCGGTGCCAACCGCATAAACGACAACCGGTTTAGAAACGCCTTTTGCCGTAAGCGGCATCAACTGCATTACGGTGAATTTATTGTTGGTAAGTTCATGTACGGCTTCGGTTATCAATATATCGGTATCGAATATATCAACCGCGCCTTCCACACGCGCCGCCAGATTTACCGCGTCCCCTATAACTGTATGTTCCATTCGCTTTTCACAGCCCATTTGACCGGTTACAACAGGGCCGCAGTTTATCGAACAGCCCATCTTGAGCGGAGCGGTTTTAATTTCACGGCGGTCGTTGGCTATATGTTCATCATACCATTCATCATCGCCGTTTTCATCTTTGACGTAGTAGCGCATATTCCACACTTTAACCGCCTGCCGTATATTAATCGCGGTTGTAACGGCGGCGGCAGCATCGTCCGCTAACGAGCCTTGTGTTTGCAGCGTTCCCCAGAGCGCCATAATAACAAGCCCATTCTGCGTTAAATATTTGTCGATAATGCCGCCGCCTTTAATGATTATGGGAACAATACGTTCAAGAAAAGCGTTTATATATTGAACAGCATCGCCAGCGTTCAAGTCCTGCGTTAATGTTTCAAAGTCGCGTATAAAGGCAAACATAATTACCGCGTCTTTTAATTCGCCTTTGCGGTGTAATTTTCCCGCGCGGGCAAGCCGGACAAGCGGCTTGCTGGTAAAATGCTCAAAATTTTCCACGCCGTTGCGCATTGCTATAAAACTCGCGGTAAGTTTGCCGGTTTCGTCATTACTGGTAATGGTAAGCGGCAGAGAATAATCGCCCACTTCAATGCCGCCCGCTGCATTGTAGAGCGCGATAAGCGATTGGGTAATGCGGCGGGTAAACAGCGCCATAAGAAACGCTACAATTATGAGCGCGGCAATGGCGGTAAAAATATTCCGCCGTGTTGTTTCGATGATTACCGCGTCAATATCAGGTTTCGCAATGCTGGTAATTACAGCGATGTTGAATTCGCTCAAATGGGTATACGCGCCGAGGTACTGTCTGCCGTCTGGAAGCGCATACTGAATTTGAAGCCCGCGGGCAGATTGTATTGCCCGCTGTGTAATGTCCATGCCGGGGATGGTTTCTTCGGTAAAATCGCGGGCAGACGTCAGCGGCTCTCCTTGACCGTTTACAGCAAAAGAAAAATTACGAGCCGTTCTGTTTTGCGGCGCTCCGTCCATGTTTTGCAGGCAGCGTTCAAGCAGAGAGCGCGGGAAAAACAGTGCCAAAACACCGCCTGTATTTTCGGCGGGCTTTTCCGCAGCGCCGCCTGCCGCGCCGCTATTGATGGCGCAAAAGTATACAAGTATTTCTCCGCCGCCGAGGCTGCCGCCCGGGCAAATGCTGTTTTCTCCGGCGGCGGCGCGGCGCAATTCAGATTCAGACCCGCGTAAAAACGAGGAGATCGTCTCGTAATCAAGCCCGCCGGCACCGTCTGCCGCCCAGTGCTTGTTTACAAAGACACCGGCGCTGCCGCCTGCCAAAACGGCAAACGCCGCGATGTTCCGGTGTTCTTCAAAAAAAGTTTCCTGCGCCGCGCTGACGTTCTTTTTGGTTTTGAGTGTGTTAAAAAAATGAAGCGCGGCATTTTCAAGCGGCGGCAGGGCAAAGTAGACGGCATTTGCCCGTGCTGTGTTCAGCGTCCAGTTTGTGTTTTCGGCGCTTACACGAATGTCATCACCGGCAAACTTTATGGTAAGCGCCGTTATCATGCCAAGCGCGAAAAAGCATCCGCCCAAAAGCGCCATTATCAATTTGAATGTAAGCGAAACAAAACGCGTTTTTTTTTCTTTCATTTAGAACCACCATCCTAACGCTAAAAAAGGACGCGCGAAACTTACCGACGCGTCATCGCTGGCAACACAATGAATATAATCCGCGCCTATATCCAAAAAAAGCGCGTTTGTAAAAAACGTTCTTAAATTGACACCCGCTAGGAGCGCCGGGTTGAACGCGGCTTTTTGTACCGTGTCGCTTTCCGCCATAACGGTTTGCCGCGAAAAGAAAAGTATGTATCCCCCGCCGGCGCGTATATTCAAAACAGAAGCAGGGAGTATTTTTATCTGCGCCACAAACGCGGCGTTCAACCCCACTATATGCGTTGAACGAATCGTATCAAATTTTTCCATAGTAAAAAAATTCCATGATGGTAAAAATTGAACGCCAAAGGAGGCCGCTTTTGTGCGAAACAGCATCGCTTCAACGCTGAATAAAAAACCAATGGGCTGGAAAATGGTGTCTGTATAGTAACGGTTAAATGTTCCAACTGGAAGCGCGGTATACGGAGCCGCCGCCACGCTTACCCGCCATATCGCTTTTGATACATCAACAGAACCGCTAAACTGCACCTGAATGGGCGGCACAATTTGCACCGTATCCACCGCCGCGTTTTGAGCGTCATCCACCGAAGGCGCGTCCTTTGTTTCCGCCACAGCGCTTTTTTCCGCTTCCTGCTGTGCTACAGAAAATTCAATCCAATCGCTTACTCCGCCAGGACGCCCGATAATATCAAATGAACGTACACAAAACCGGTAATCGCCGCTTTTTAGTTCACAGTCAATATATAATTGGTCGCGCACCGTTTGCCGGAGGATTTGCTGCCATTGATTTTCTTCGCGTGTTTCGACACGCACCTCATACTGAAGAACGCCGTCAACTTCTTCCCATTCAAGCCGCCTAAGCGAAACACCGGAATTCTCGGCAAAAGCAAACGCCCCATGGAAGAACAGCGCCGTCAGTGTGAAAGTGAATTTCAGTGTCCTAAGATGACTGATGGGAACAGCGCGTTTTTCTTTGTTCTTCTCCCCCCCCCCCCCCCCGGGGGGGCCGGGGGGGCGTGCAAATATGCGGGGGGCA
>JAIRPM010000104.1 GCA_031257075.1 Spirochaetaceae bacterium | reverse complement strand
CAGGGCTTGTTAATAAAAAAACCCGGCTGATGCCGGGTTTTTTTATGCTGGTTTTGAAGGCAACTCTATTGTATGACGCGCGCCATTTCCAGCACTTTGTTGGAATAGCCCCATTCGTTGTCATACCAAGAGATAAGTTTCACGAAGGTATCGTCCAATTGGATGCCGGCTTTTTTGTCAAAAATCGAGGTAAGCGGGCAGTGGCGGAAATCGGTGGACACAACTTCGTCTTCCGTGTAACCAAGGATGCCTTTCAGTTCGCCTTCACTTGCTTTTTTAAGCGCGGCGGCAATTTCATCGTACTTGGCCGGTTTAGAAAGTTCACAGGTAAGGTCAACAACAGACACATCAGACGAGGTAACGCGCATCGACATGCCGGTTAATTTGCCGTTTAGTTCAGGTATAACCTTGCCAACCGCTTTTGCCGCGCCGGTTGATGACGGAATAATGTTTTCCAAAATGCCGCGGCCGCCGCGCCAGTCTTTGTTGCTGGGGCCGTCTACCGTTTTTTGCGTGTTGGTTGTCGCATGGACGGTGGTCATAAGCCCGCGTTTAAGTCCAAAGTTGTCATGCACTACTTTTGCAAGCAGCGCAAGGCAGTTTGTGGTGCAGGACGCATTGGAAATAATTGTTTGTCCGGCATATTTCTTGTGATTGACACCATAAACGAACATAGGGGTATCATCTTTGGACGGCGCGCTCATAATTACTTTTTTTGCGCCGGCCGTAAGATGTTTTTCCGCTGTATCTTTGGTAAGCCAAAGGCCGGTAGATTCGACAACCACTTCCGCGCCTATTTTGTCCCATGCAAGGCTGGCAACTTCGCGTTCGGCGCTTACGCGCACTTTCCAGTTCTTTTTACCATCGAGCGACTTTACAACAAGCGTAGTACCGTCAACCGTGATATCGCCCTTGAAACGACCATGAACCGAATCGTATTTAAGTGTGTACGCAAGGTATGCGGGGTCAAGCAAATCATTGATGCCAACGATTTCAATGTCATCAAAATTTTCTATCGCGGCGCGAAAAACCATACGCCCGATACGTCCAAAACCGTTAATTCCTAATTTCATAAATCCTCCATTAGAATTATGCGCCGCCGGTCACGCAGCGCGTTAAATTAAGTTGCCTAAATCTTAGCACACCGGTATGATAGTGCCTAGCCCCGCCGGCGCTGTGGCCTGAAATAAATGTAGGCAAAAAAAGGCGCTCCTATAAGCGCAGTAACGGCGCCCACCGGAAGTTCTGATGGTGAAATAACAGTACGGGCAAGAAAATCGCTTGCGGCCATAAGAGAACCGCCCGCCAAAAATGAAGCGGGCAGCAGCCGTGCATGAACCGGCCCCACAATACGCCGCGCCAGATGCGGCCCCACCAAATCAACAAAACCGATAATGCCGCTCAATGCCACAGCCGACCCCGCGAGCGCGGTAGCAAGCAAAAAGAGCAGCGCCTTTACCCGGTTTGTGTCTACGCCGGCGGATTTTGCCTCAATTTCGCCAAAGGTAAGCAAGTCTAATTCACGGGTATAACGCGCCAGCGGCAGAGCGCCTATTATGAGAAAAACAAACATTATACGGACATAAACCCAGCCTTTGAACGCAAAACTGCCCATCTGCCACATAATAAGGGTGCGCAATTTCTGCGCTCTGAGCGCCATAAGAACAGTGATTACCGCATTGATAAAGAGCGAAAAAACCATACCGCAAAGAATAACCGTATTATTAGAAAACGATTTGTCTATTTTTGCCGAAAATACGGTAACGATACAGACGGTCAAAAGGCCGCCCGCAAAACCTGCGCACGGCAGCATCCAAATGCCCAGCAGCGGCGTTGATATACCGACAAGAATCACAAGCGCCGCGCCAAAACTTGCGCCGGCGGACACGCCCAGCATATACGGCGATGCAAGTTGGTTTTTCAACAGCGATTGCAGCACAGCGCCGGCTACCGACATGCTGCCGCCGGCAAGAAACGCAAGCAGCGCGCGGGGAAAACGCAAATCCCAGACGATAACGGCATTGGCTGCGCTTATATGCCGGTAAAATTTTTCGACCAGAGCAGCCGGGAAAACGTTGTGTAAAAGAATTATAACCGTATCGGCAATGGAAATATTTTTTGCGCCGGCTGATGCGGTAAACGCGATAATACCGAGCGATACAATGCAGGCGGCCGTCATGCGGAATTTAATATTCATTGTAATATTCTGGATAAATACTGAACGCAATTTGTTTAAGGGCTTTAATAACATTATGCGTAGGCCGTGCCGATGCGTCTGTATCGATGTAATAAATGCGTTTGTTTTTGTGCGCGCTTGTATTTTCAAAACCGGTGCGCGCATACAATTCCGCAATAGGGTCGGCTACTTCGCTTGCGTTCGTAAGAATCACCGAAGGGCTGCGGTGGATTATTTCTTCGCTGTTCGGAACAAAAAAACCTTTTTGGTCTGCAAATATATTTTTTGCGCCGCAAAGCGTAATAATTTCATCAAGGAAAACACCGCTCCCAAACGTGGTCGCATGGGGCGCAGGCTCAATTTCAAAATACACGGTACGCGGTTCAATGCGTTTTTCCGTATAAATACGCCGGCCTGTTTCCCGTATTTTGTCAATTTCTTCACGCATAGTACCAATAATAGCATCACCGCGTTCAGGAACGCCGAGCAGCCGCGCAAGATACATGATGTCATCTTGAATGCCCTCAAGGCTGTTGCTCGTTTTTATATATACAACCTGAACACCCAGTTTTTTCATAATGGCGAGCGGTTCGTTTCCATTACGCTGTTCGTTCATGCTGTGCGCTATAATCAAATCAGGCTCCAGCGCGATAAGCGTTTCCGCATCGGGATTAAGAAAATCAAGGCGTGGGATTTCCGGCGGCAGTTTGCTGACGCTGCCCGCGTATTTATCAATGGCAACAAGCCTGCCGGCCATTCCAAGCGCCGCAATAATATCGGTATTAGACGGCGCGGTCGATATAATGCGTTTATAACCGGCATATTCCGCTGTCGTGCTGTTCAAATCAGGCGCGGAATCCGCCGGCTTGTTATTGTGAACAGATGTTTTGGTACATGCCGTAAGCATAAGCGCCGGCACTACGAACAAAATCCGTATATCAAAAAATTTCATATATCTGCCTCTTTAATAATTTGTTTAATTTCGCGCAAAGAATGAACGATGTTTTGGGACGGGCGCATTGCGGCGGCCGCGTTAATTTGATAAACAGCATTCCGGCGCACGGCGCTTAATGCGGAAAAACCATTGCGTGTTTTAATTTCGTTTACAGGGTCTTCGATATAATCAACAGTGGTAATTATCACGTCGGGGTCAATGGTAAGCAGCGATTCAATATTCGGCGTAAAAATTCCATGCTGGGAAGCAAATATATTTTTGCCGCCCGCAATTTCTATCAATTCGTTAAAATAAGTAGCGCCGCCTGCTGTATACACAAAAGGAGAGGGCGAAATTTCGATGTATACGTTTTTCTTTACCGATGATTTTGCGTCTTCCTGTACCGCGTCAATTTGTTTTTTCATATCCGCGATAATTTCCGCGCCGCGCCCTTCCGCGCCCAATGCGGCGGATATATCTGTTATACTTTTGTATATATCATCAAGTCCCGTACAATGCGGAATAATAATGATATTTATTCCAATATTGCGTAAAGTCGAAAAAGGGTCGCCGCTTGACGCGCCGGCATT
The DNA here is from genome assembly GCA_031257075.1 of Spirochaetaceae bacterium. Lineage (GTDB taxonomy): Bacteria > Spirochaetota > Spirochaetia > Treponematales > Breznakiellaceae > JAIROZ01. The sequence continues at coordinate 1,807 of JAIRPM010000104.1, read as the reverse complement.
ATGTTCGGTAGAAATGATAATATCCGGCTGTAAGCCAATTATTGTTTCTGCTTCGGGTATAAAATCGATCTGCGGTATATCCTGCGGTACGCCGTCTACATCCGCCGAATAACGGTCTATAGCCGCGAGTTTGCCGGCAAAACCCAGCGCAATGATTATTTCTGTGTTTGAAGGGGCAAGCGATATAATTCGCCGTGGGATGGGCGCAGAACCGGCAGGAGGCTGCTTTTTAGCACAGGCAGAAAATAATATAAAAATGACAAGCAATAAATATTTATACATTGTATGCCCTGCTTGTATATTCAACTTCTTTACACCCCGAATCTTTATTTAATTTGAGAGCGAGATAATAAAAATAACCAGAAAACAAATTGGTAAAGTCATGCAGAATTGCGGCTACATGATTTCCCTGCTGTTCATAACGGCTTAAAAGACGCACGAGCGCCTTGCATTTTGAACGAAGTATATGGCTTACTGCCGCTGCCGTGCAGCCCTGCGGCAGCGTAAAATGAACGCGGTGTTTCTGGTCAAATGTATCAAAAATATTTTTTGTTTCATCACGGAGTTTTTGCGCCCTTTCAAAAAGCCAGTCCAGTTCTGTCTGGGTAACTTTTACCTGTGTACGCAAAGAAGGGTTTATATGGTAGATAAGTTCATTTATTTTTTCCAATTCATCACGAAGATGAGCATCTTCGACAAGCGAACGCAAAAGTCCCGTCATGCTGGAAATTTCATCGGTAAGGATTTCAAAATCGCAGCGCAAATCCGCGGCATCATCGTACAAAAATGTGTACGCAAGGTATTTAGATTTAGCCATATAATGCTTCCTTGTTTGTATTTGATAGAGACTGCGCTTCCGTTTTGACGCGCAGCCCCAGCGTAAAATTGAAGCCGGGCATAGGATAGTCCTTGAACGACTGATAGTGTGTGTTCGTAATATTACGGACGGCTGCAAAAACAGCCATATTTTTGCTTATATGCTGATTGAGCGTAATATTGACCAGCAGGTATGCCGGCAATTTGGAAAGATTGGCGGTATCGGCAAAGCGCCGTGACTCAAAGTGAGCGCTTGCCAGGAGCGAGCCCGCAGACAGCCCTGTGCGCCCGCCTCTCCATCTTGCTTCCAGCGATGCGCCCGCAGTATGTTCCGCCTGATACGGGATGCGTTTGTCGCTTTTCCAACTATAGCCATACGACAAAAGCCAACTCCGCATAAACTGATACGAAAATGCCGGGCGCAGCCCTGTAAGAAAGCGCGGATGTGGCAAATCAAACGAAATGCGCGCGTCCGCGCCGGCAAATGCCGCCTCGCCCACATTGTACGGTCTCCAAATGCTGTCCGCTCCCGCTGACCAGTGGATAGAGTCCGCCGTCCATTGCCAAAAAGCGGATGCCTCCAGAGACAGGCTTTTTACACGCCATGCCGCGCCGGCATCCGCGCCCCAGCCGTCCTCCGGCTTCAGGTCAGGGTTACCTGCGTAACTGCCGCTTTCGCCGTAATATAAATCTTCAAAATCGGGAAACTTGAAACTGCGGAAATAATTATTTTTTAATGTAAGATTTTCGTTTACATTAAAAACCAATCCCAGTTTTGGCACAGCGGTTGCCGGAACGCTTCCGTCCGAACAGAATGCCGCCTTTACCGATGGTATCAGCATAAAAAACGCCGCAAGCTGCCATTCCGCGGTGCCGTAAATGCCGCCTTCGTTTCGCATCCTGCCGCCGAGCGAATCCGAATCAAGCGCAGCAAAACGCCAGTCGCCGCCAGCCCGGAGTGTAAGCGTTTTGTGTACATAAAATGCCCAGC
>JAIRPM010000095.1 GCA_031257075.1 Spirochaetaceae bacterium | reverse complement strand
CGCTTCCTGTGCGGTTGTGCGCGCTTCCGTAAAGTCGCGGTCAAGGCTATTGATGTCAAGCCCTTGCCCGCCTGATGAACGGGCACCTTGCAACAAATCCTCAGTGGCTGTGAGCGCGTTATTCATCACGTTAATGGCATTAGCCGCTTCATCTTTTTGCCGGCCAACAGCATTTTTAGCATCCGCTATCGCTTTTTCGGCAAGGTTTTGCGCGTCGTTGGCAAAATTCTTTGCCGCGTCATAACGTTTGGCATCCGCCTCGGTCTGCATGTTGTTAAGCGCTTCTTTCGCCCGCGACAGCGTATTAGCGGAATAAGCAATCACGTCCGGGTCGTTTTCGGCACGGGCAACAGCGGCCTGCGCATCACTCATTTCCTGTACCGGCGGTTTGGCGCATGCAATAAAAAACATGGCCATCACCGCTGTCAATACGCCAAAAAGCGTACAATTTATCAGTTTTTCTCTCTTCAAAATATCCTCCAAATATTAAGCATCTTGCAAATATCGCCCATATATAAGCGGCATTCGCAAACGTTTCTTTATAGTATCGGCATAATGCCGATAAAATGTAAGATTGCTCCCGCCACAGCGCAAAGCATTTACTTTTTTTTCCGTATACTGCTAAAACCGCAGTAGGGCGCAAGCACGTTAGGCAATACGACCGAACCATCCGCTTGCTGAAAATTTTCAAGCAAGGCTACGATGGCGCGGGATACGGCAATAGCTGTCCCGTTCAGCATATAAACAAACTTATTTTTGCCATCCGCATCTTTGTAACGGGCTTTGAGCCTGCGCGCCTGATAATCTGTACAGTTCGATGTCGAAGTAACTTCGCCGTACTCTCCGCCGTTACGGCCCGGCATCCACGCCTCCAAATCCCACTTTCGGTAAGCCGGCGCTCCCAAATCACCGGTGCAGGTATCCACCACCCGGAAAGGAATTTCAAGGCCGCAGAAAATTTCTTCTTCGATTTTTCGAAGTTTTTCATGTTCCGCATCCGATTCTTCAGGGACACAGCAGACAAACATTTCCAGTTTTGTAAACTGATGTACGCGGTACAGCCCTTTGGAAAATTGCCCCGCCGCCCCGGCCTCGCGCCGGAAGCAGTGGGAAAGCCCGGCCATACGCGCCGGCAGTTTCTCACGCGCGATAATAGTATCCGCATGCCAGCCGCCGAGCGTTATTTCCGCCGTCCCTACAAGGCAGGCATCTTCGCCGGACAGACTGTAGACATTGCTTTCATCGCCGCGGGGGTTGAAGCCTATGCCTTCGAGAATTTCCGTGCGGGCAATATCCGGCGTAATGAACGGCGTAAACCCATGTTTTTGTAGAATGTCAAGCGCATACCGTACAAGCCCCAGTTCTAAAAAAACGCCCTCATTCTTTAGGTAATAAAATTTAGGGCCGGAAACTTTTGTTGCCGTATCAAAATCAATAATGTCCAGTTTTTGGCCTAAGGTAACATGGTCTTTTGGCGGAAAATCGAATTGCCGGATTGTGCCGAAATGCGCCACTTCGAGGTTGGATTTGTCTTCTTTACCAATAGGCGCGTCAGGATGCGCCATATTTGGAATTTTTCTTGTTTCCGTTTCCAGCGCCGACTCCGCTGCCAAAAGTTCGTTTTCCAGCGCGGCAATTTCGTCTTTTATTTTTTTCCCTTCTTCAATGAGCGCTGCGCGCCGGTCGCCGGGCAAATTTCCTTTCATTGCGGCGGCATTGGCATTGCGGCGCTGCTGGGCATTTTGAATAGCCGTTGTCAGTTCCGTGCGTTTGTGAAAAAGGCGCACAACAGCGTCAGCATCGGCATTCATAAAACGGTTTTTGATATTTGCCTTGACCGCGTCTAAATTTTCGGCAATAAAACGGTAATCAAGCACGTTTATGCTTCCCCAATCCGTTTACGGAGTTTTAGAATAAGCGACGGTTCCACCGACAATTCATCTATACCCATATCAAGGAATTCGCGGGTAAGGCTAATGTCGCCGCCTAAACTGCCGCAAATGCCGCACCAAATGCCCGCATTATGCGCCGCCTGCGCCGTCATCCGTATCATGCGGAGTATGGCTTCGTGGCGTGTATCGCAGAATTCGGCTATCGCTTCGTTTTGACGGTCTACGGCAAGCGTGTACTGGGTAAGGTCATTGGTGCCGATACTAAAAAAGTCCGATTCTTTGGCCAGAATGTCGGCAATAATGACAGATGCGGGCGTTTCAACCATGATGCCGATAGGAACTTCTTTGAACGCGATTTTCTTGGCGGCAAGTTCAGCCCGTACTTCGGCGGCGATTTTCTTTGAACGCTGTAAATCGGAAAGGGCATTTATCATCGGGAACATTATCGCCGCGTTGCCGAAAGCCGAAGCGCGGTAAATAGCCCGCAATTGTGTCTTAAAGAGGTCAGGGCGCGTCAGGCAGATGCGTATGGCGCGAAGGCCAAGCGCTGGGTTTTCCTCCGCCGGCAGTTTGAAGTATTCGGCCTGTTTATCCGCGCCTATATCGAGCGTGCGTATTACTACTTCGCGCCCATTCATACGCTGCAATACCTTTTTGTAATTTTCAAACTGGTATTCTTC
>JAIRPM010000088.1 GCA_031257075.1 Spirochaetaceae bacterium | reverse complement strand
GAGTACATTGAAATTGATGTACCGCAGATAGAGACTGTTGTTGCCCATATAGCGAAAATACCGGAACGCTCGGTAGGCGAAACTGAACGCGACAAACTCCGCTATTTGGAAGACAAATTGAAGGAGCGGGTCTTTGGTCAGGATGCGGCGGTTTCCGCTGTCGCCAAGTCGGTAAAGCGTTCACGCGCCGGGTTCCGCGCCGCCGGCAAACCGGTTGCTAATTTCCTTTTTGCCGGACCAACCGGTGTCGGCAAAACCGAATTGGCCAAAAGCCTTGGCGAATTACTGTCGCTTCCGCTTCACCGTTTTGATATGAGCGAATATCAGGAAAAACACACGGTATCGCGTCTTATCGGCTCGCCGCCCGGTTATGTGGGTTATGAAGAAGGCGGCCTCCTTACCGAAGCGGTGCGCAAACAGCCGCACAGCGTTCTCCTTTTAGACGAAATTGAAAAAGCCCATGCGGACATTTATAACATTCTTCTGCAAATCATGGATTATGCGACCCTTACCGATAATAACGGCCGTAAGGCTGATTTCCGCAATTGTATTTTGATAATGACGAGCAACGCCGGCGCGCGCGAAATCGGCAAAAACCTTATCGGCTTTGGCGAACGCACTGTTGATAGGGAGCGCGCTGTGGATGATGCTGTCGAAAAGATTTTTACTCCCGAATTCCGCAACCGCCTCGATGCCGTTGTCAAATTTGACCATCTTTCCAAGCCTATTATGCTCTCTATTGTTGATAAGGAAATGGAAACCTTCCGCGCCCAACTCAATGAAAAAAATATTACGCTCCATATAACGGACTCTGCCCGTGAGCACCTTGCGGATGATGGTTATTCCCATGAATTCGGAGCGCGTAATATAGGCCGCGTTATCGAAGAAACGGTAAAAGCGTATTTCGTAGACGAAGTATTATTCGGCCGGCTCCAAAATGGCGGCTGCGCTTCTGTGGACTGGCTGGATGGAAACTATATATTCAAGACGGATGAATGTTCCATAGAAACAGGCGAACCTGTCCCCGCCTAAGAATAAGGGATGGGAAAGGATACTTATATGAGAAACAATAAAAAAGTATACAGAGCCGTTCTCTTGTCATTTGCTCTGATAGTCTACTCTTGTGAGGAGAAAGAGACTGTCGAAGATGACGGCGGCGGCAGTGTACAATTCGAAATTATAAACCAAAGCGGAAAAGATATTTATCGCATTGGCCTGCATATAGAACGCCACCTAGGCCCCTCAATAGGGAAAATCATTAGAAATGGAGAAACTTCTACGTTTACGGTAACTCGTAAAACATTGAATTCTTTTTATAACAAAACATGGGAAGAGTTCAGTACACAGGGAACCGGAGGGGTGGCGCAGTTCTATGACGAAAATGCTGAGTTGATTGCACACACAGTCGACAGCATCCTGCTGATTTCAGATGGCAAGACTACAACGATTGAAGTGCGGCCCGCCGGTGCCCGAATGACCGCTAAGGGGCCTCATTAACCGCCGTGCGGCATACGCCCGTTTTATTTGCGGGTTTTGCCGCGCTCAATAACGCCGGTAATGTCGTTAAATTCGATAGGCCGGTTGTCTTCGCTGCTGAACACGCCGGAAAACACCCCGAATACGCGGTCTATAGACGCGGAATGGCGTATGCTTGCATAGCGCTGCCCGTCCATTTCCAGCGGATTAAAGCGCATTGACAGCCGGCCGTCACTACTCGTAAAATACCACGGTTGCAGCCAACTGACCGTCGAACTTTTGAAGGTAACAAAATCCAGTTTGTGAAGCCGGCTGTTGATAAAAAAAGCGTTTTCGGTGGCATAGGCCGTATCTACACTGCCATAACCGAGGCTAAAACTGATGTGCCGGCCGCCCGAAATGCCGGAGGCCGCAGCCCAATAGTGCGTATCATGGCGCGGGCGGGCAATTCTCTTCCACAAAAAAATTCCCCACGAAAGTCCTTTTGAAAACACGATTTCTTTATTTTCAAACTGGATTATGCCTTCGGCAAAAAACCATGGCGAACAGCGCGTATACTGAAAACGCGCGCGTTCATGCGGCCAGGGCAGGTTGGTAACTATCGATTGCGCGTCATCTTGCATTGTAAGCACCAGTTCGCCGCGCAGCATATTATCACGGCCAAAATGCGGTATATCAACTTTGATAATACGGTTTCCCTGTTCCATAGTAATAAAATGCGCCTGTATACCCGCACGCCTTATGCGGATAGAACCGGATTCACTGCCTTGTGGGAGCGGGAACGAACTGAAATATGGATGAAAATTTATAATTTTAGTGAATATTTTTTTTTCACGTATCGACAAAGCGGTAACTAAAATAGAACACATCCAGCCGGAATTTATAATTTCAAATACAAATAAATGCGTAGCGGAAAAAACGATATATGTATCTGATTCGGTAAGCATAACACGAGGAATAAAATTCTGCGCGGGATTGTACAAAAAAAGCGCACGCCGTGCCCAGCCAAAATTTCCCTGCCGCCCTTCTTCGGAAACCTCCAGAGACATATCTGAAAAAACCGGCGTGGATGATTCTATTTCAGTTTGAAACATTGCTTTGCTGAATTTCGGTTACGCCAAAATGCGGCGCGTAAAGGCTGATGCCCGCTTCTGTAAATCCGTCTTGTATATTCTGAAACAGCATAGAATAGATACGAGGCAGTATATCGGCACGTTTTGTATAAGCGTTTATTTCATAGTGCGCGTAAAAATCGTCCAGTTTTGTTTGATTAACGAAAGGCGGCGGGTCGGGTTCGATATGCTCTGTTTTTAGCGCTGCGGTTATAAGTATTTCATGCACCTGCCGCCATGGCACCGAATAACCCATTGTTATCGTTTTGTAAATCTGCAGGCCCTTTTCCGTTTCGGTTGACATGTTGTAGTTGGTTATCTGCGAAGTAAGCACCGTAAGGTTGGGAAACGATATGTATTCGTTTTTGACAGTACGCAGCCGCGTTACAATGCCGCTTTTTTCCACGACAAAGCCTGAAACATCGCCTATTTTGATAAAATCACCGGTTTTGAACGTGCGCATATAGGTTATGACGATGCCCGCCACAAGGTTGCCTATAGCAGACCCCGAACTAAACGAGACAACAAGGCCGAACACCATTGATACACCCTTGAACGAATCTGAACTGGCATTGGGCAGATGCGGATAAATTACGGCAAGCGTGAGCGCGTATATCAAAATTTGTAACAGCCGGAATGTGGGCAGCGCCCAGTCGGCATGGAACCCCGGAAAAACAATATGTTTTTTTTCAATCTGGTTTGCAAAAAATTTTACAATGCGCACAATATAACGCACGATAAAAACGGTTACAATGATAAAAAACAAATCAGGCAAATAATAGAAGAAATTTTTAATAAATGTTTTAAGCGGAGTCCATATATACCCAAGCAGCGTTACCGCAAATCCCCGTGTCGGCTCAAACAAACCCAGCACCGCTGTCAGCGCAATGTATAGCACTACCAGCACCGTAATAAATTTGAGTATGCGGATAATATAAGTAACAATCAGCGCAATCTGCCTAGGTGAAAATAATTTTTCAAGAAAATTGCTTTTAAATATATTTTTCAAAAATGGTATTTTGTCAAATTTTATAAATAAAAACTGCCGCCCTTGTATTTCCGGTTTTTTGTTAAAGTTCTTGAAAATGCGTTTGTTTAGTTTCTCGAACAAGAAATTGACAAACCGTATGAGCAGCATAATTGTAATACAAATCGCTACCGCAATAACAATGCGGACAATGAGCCAAAGCCATTGGCGGTTTTCAAATAGTTTTTGTTTGAGTTTATTTAAATTCTTCAAAAAGAGCGAGGACGGATGCTCAACAAACTGGCCTAGGGTCTGCGCGACTTTGTTAACGCCGGCCGTGGTGCCGTTTGCGCGGCCATCTGCGCGGCCATCTGCCGTGTAAACAATATCCGCAGGCGGCGGTACTGTCAGGAAAGCGGCGGCTCCCCCGCTATTTGCCGCCGGCTCCAGCGGCGCGTTTTCGGCAGGAGGCGTTTCAGCCGGCGGGTGAACCGCCGGTTCAGCCGCCGGTCCTGCCGCTGTTTCCTGCGCAAAAACACAGAACGCCGCGGTCAAAAACCAGAACGCCGCAATGACACCTGTTTTTTTATTCATAACTATATCCTCTTGACAAATAGAATCTGTCCATAATGCGCTGTTTTAGAATAACGCAATACAGGTCTCTTGATAAGTCTCGACAATAACAAATTTTGGGACTAGCCGGCTGGTTGGAGGGTACAATAAAATGAAACGGATTACGGCGGCTTTGGCATGAACGGCTGGATGGATACGGTTTTTTGGGGAAATACGCTTACGGTTTGGACAAGCGCGTTGTTAATAATGATAAGCGGCATTATAGCCGGCGTACTGGCAAGCAACACCGGTACGTTACTTGTCAGTACGCTGATAAAAAGGCATACGGCAGATGACGCGGCCCGCGAACGCCTGCGCAAAGTTTACCGGCTCTTTAAGCGGCCTATTGCCCTTCTTTTTGTGTACGGCGGATGCCGTATGGCATTGCAAAAACTTGTTTTTTCCGGTTTATGGGAATTGTGGGAAAAACGTGCCCTTGACGCGCTGTTTACCATACTTATCTGCTGGAGCATACGCAAATTGCTTGATGCGCTTATCGTTCATTTGGCCGAAACCAAACTGGCCGAATCGGCGCGGCAGGCGGCACCTGGAGGATCGCGTATTCCCGAAGCGCTGTTACAGTTACAGCCCTTTTTGCGCCGGTTTTTCTCTGTTTTGATGACACTCATTCCCTTTGGTATAATATTATATATTTTAGGCTACAATATCAGCGCTTTACTTGCAGGCTTGGGAATAGGCGGCGCGGCGCTGGCCCTTGCGTCAAAAGATTTACTGTCCAGTTTTTTCGGCACGGCATCTGTATTTATTGACAAATCATTCAAGGCGGGCGACCGTATTAAAATTGCCGGTTATGATGGCTTTGTTGTTGATATGCGGATGCGTTCAAGCCTGATAAAAACGCTCGACAACCGCATGGTTACCATCCCCAATAGTGTTTTTCAGAATACGCCGATAGAAAATGTATCGAGTGAGCCGCACACTAAAATTTTCCAAACAATAAGCATACGCGCCGAAAACGGTCTGGAAAAAACACGTAAGGCTGTCGAAATCCTCCAAAATCTGAGATTGGAAAATGGAACGCCGTTTTGCCCGCCGCCCGAGCCGCCGCCAGACGGAACGCCGTTTTTCGCCCTGGGAGAAAAATCATTTGCCGCGCTTACGCATATTGGAATTCATGTGTTCAAAATCTCGTTTATATTTTTCATTGCCCGGGGCGCGGACTATTGGGGAACCATAAACGCGGTAACTATGGAAGCACTCAAACGGTTTGAAGCGGCGGGTATTAAATTTGACAACATGCCGTAGTTAGGGCTATACTAGTACCTGCACATAAGCATTCTTTCATTGTTGGATGAATCCGACAGACGAAAGAGACCATGAAGGCGCAATGTGCGCCATACCCTAGGAGGTAAAAATGAAAGTAAGTTCCTTTAAGCGGGGCATTCATATCCCTGAAAGGAAAGAGACCACTACCGGAAAACCGGCCGAATTATCGCCGGTTCCCGCGCAGGTAGTCATCCCTGTGAACCAGCATTTTGGCGCGCCCAATAAGGCGCTGGTTGCGGTGGGTGACGCGGTAAAACGCGGGCAAAAGATAGCGGACGCAGCATCTCCCGGCCCGATGACGGTTCCTGTTCATGCATCTATTGCCGGAGTGGTAAAGAAAATCGAACAGCGGCTCCAGTCGAACAACACGCTCGGCCCCTGTATCGTCATTGAAGCGTCGCCCGAAGTGAGCGGGGATGAATTCCTGCCACCGCTCGACCCGTTCACCTGTTCCAAGGAAGAGGCGCTTACCCGCATACGGGAAGCGGGGCTGGTCGGTATGGGCGGCGCCGGGTTCCCATCCCATGTCAAATTGAATCCGCCGCCTCATCTGAAGATTGATTACATCATCGCGGATGCCGCCGAATGTGAAGGCTATCTGACAACCGATGAAGCCGCCATCAGCGCGAAAGCGGATGTGATAGTGAAGGGCGTTGCCATTCTTCAGCAGATAACCGGCGTTAAAACGGCGATAATCGGTATGGAAGACAACAAAGCTTTTCTCGTACCGCGGCTCGAAAAAGCGATAGCGGACGGCAAATACCCCGGCGCCATCGAAGTGCGGCTCTGCCGGACGCAGTATCCGCAAGGCGGCGAAAAACTGCTGATAAAGGCGCTTACCGGCCGCGAAGTGCCGTCCGGCGGCCTGCCGGGCGATGCGGGCTGTATCGTGCAGAATGTCGGCAGCCTCCTAGCGATAGCGGAAGCGTTTACCATTGGCCGGCCGCTCATCAAGCGGGGGCTTACCGTTTCCGGCGGCGCTTGCGGCAATCCGCGGAACATTGTAGCGCCGATAGGTTCGGTAATCACCGATTTCGCGCCTGAATACTTCAACATTCAGTATGACAAACTGCAAAAAATCATCTTTGGCGGCCCGATGATGGGCACCGCCGTCCCGCACGCGAACATCCCCATTCAGAAAAACACGTCCGGTATTCTGTTTTTGACGGCGGAAGAAACCTACGCCGACGAAGAAACGTACTGTATACGCTGCGGACGCTGTGTCCGCAACTGTTCGGCGCGGCTTTTCCCCGTGCTTATGAACAACGCGCTCGAAGCAGGCGATTTGGACGAGGTTCAAAAAATCGGGCTTATGGACTGTTTTGAGTGCGGCGCGTGTACATTTAACTGTCCGGCGCGTATCCGGCTGACTCAGCGTTTCCGTGTAGGCAAATTCCGGCTGCGAAATCATTTGGCGGCAAAACAGGCGGCGGCCGCGGCAAAACAAGCCGCAGCGGCCCCGAAGGCATAACAGGAGGAATGATGACACCAGATGAAATGAAAAAAAACACCGCGGCGCGCGCGGCGGAGACGGTAACACCCGAAACGATGGCGCAGACCATTGAGCAGGAAAAAGCCGCCAAGTCAAGCGCCGCGCATCCTATGGCGGTGGAAAAGCTGCTGTGGCTCCAATCAAGCCCGCACATTGCGCGGCCTGAAACGACTCCCGTCCTTATGACGCGGGTACTTGTCGCACTTACGCCGGCGGCTGTTTTCGGCGTTGTAATTTTCGGCATAAGCGCATTGCTGAACATCGCGGTTGCCGTGGCAAGCGCCATTATCGGCGAAGCGTTGTTCCGCAGGGTAACCAAGCAGGACATCCGGCTCAAAGACCTGTCCGCCTGCGTTACCGGGCTTTTACTGGCGCTTGTGATACCGCCGTCAACGCCGCTCTGGATGACGGCGCTCGGC
>JAIRPM010000086.1 GCA_031257075.1 Spirochaetaceae bacterium | reverse complement strand
AATAATTCAACCGAGAATTATTCAGTGCTACTTTAATGTGATATTTGCGCAGTTTTTCGCAGAAAAACGAGCAAATACATCGAACCGAAGGTTCGCGGGCGGCGATGATTAGAGTCAATGCGGACTTTTGCATTGCAAAAGTCCGAAATCAGCGCTGCCCTAAATGCTCTTGATCTGCTTTTGCCCTGCGCGGCAGTTTACAAATCAATCCTCATTCGTTAGAATAGGGTAACAAGGAGTGGAGAGGTGTCCCCGCAGTTAAAAATGATACTCGGCTTTCATTGCCATTTTCCGCTGGCGTTAAGTGATGCCGAGTTTGAAACGCTCTACAAGCACAAACTTAGACCTCTTTTGCGAACTATTAACAAATATCCGGGCATACCGGTAACCATTCACTTTTCCGGCTCTCTTTTTTACCGGATTGAGCGCTGGAAACACGATGATTTTTTCTCCCTGATAGGGCAACTGGCAAACCGCAAGCAGGTTGAACTGTTAGGCGGTGGTTTTTATGAGCCTATGCTGTCGCTTGCCCTTCAACCGGACAGGATAGGACAAGTTGAACTTCTTACTACTTACATTAGAAAGCATTTTGACAAACTGGTAACAGGCTGTTATTTGCCTTCTGAAATATGGGATATAGATATTGTGAGCGCTCTGGCGTATGCCGGGATGACCTATACTTTCCTTCCAGAGAATCTCTTTGCTAACACGCAGGTGCAGAGCGCTTTTGGGCTTTACTGGCCCTACATAACCGAAGACAAAGGGAAAACGCTCGCCGTTTTCCCGGTGCCGGGGCGCTTTGACAACCAGTTTTTGCTTTTGGACGCGAAAAACGAACTTACCCGACTGGCTGAAGGCGCCCCGCCGGCGCGGCCCGGCGGCGAACTGCCTGTACTTTCGGTTTTTCCTGATTTGGAAGCCGATACGGGCGACGGTAAAAATACCGAAAAAATATTTACCGCTCTTTTTGAAACGCTCGAAAAAATGAACGGTCTCTTTGAATTCACCCATGCTTCAAAAATTCTTAAAGAAGAGCGGAAGATGTCAAAAATTTATATACAAACCAATAATATAAAACATTATTTTACCGAATATCCTGAAAGCGCTAATCTTTATTCAAAAGCGATTTGGACAAAAAGAATTATTGAACAAATCCGCGGCGACAAGGCAAAAAAAATAGCGGCTAACGAGCAGTTATGGAAATCGCAGGGTTACCGGCTTTTTTGCAGGACAAATTTTGACGAACCCGACGCTATCGCCAACCCGCTGATGCGTTCCTGCGCCTATCAAAACATACTGCTTGCGGAAAAACTCGCGGCCGGGAACTTGTTTAACGACAGCACCATACTCTCGGAAGATGATTTTAATTTTGACGGTGAAGCGGAGTATATATTTCATGGATGCAAAATAAACAGTTATATAAAAAAAACCGGAGCGTATATCTTTGAACTTGATTATATTCCCAAGCCATGGAATTACCTTTCCACGTATGCCGCGCGGGAGAACGGCGGAAAACGCGCGGCGCGCGGCGCATTTATGGACAGGCTTTGTTCTTCGGAAGACGCTTTTTTCGGCGTGTGCAGGGATTGCTCAAAAGAGCATTACCGCCGCACCAAATACGCGCGCAAGCGCGCCCAACTTGCTTTTGAACTTCCGCCGGCGCATCCATCCGTTCCTTTTGCCGCGATAAAAACAGAAAAAGAATACAACGCGGGAAGCCATTGGCTGAAAGTCCGCTGGACACTAACCAATACCGGCACGGAATGCGAACGCTTTTATTTTATATCTGAAATAAATCTGGCGTTTTCAGGCTGTGATGAAAAAAAATTGCGGGTGTTTTCATACGAGAACTTTGAATTGCCGGCAGACGAATCTTTTACCGGCAGCGAATCAAAAGAAAAAAGCGAGGGCAAAAAACCGGTAGAAAAAAACAAAGTGTTCATTCCGCAGATAAAAGCGCTTAAATTTGAAGACAAGTATAACGAAACGGTTATATGGCTTTTTTCAACATCGCCGTACAACGCGCGGTTTTCCCCGGTAACCAGCAAAGTTATCACCAACCGCACAAAACGCGAACTTGAATTTTACCAGTCAACCTGTATTCAAGTGAGTAACTATATCGAATTAAAAGCCGGCGCGCAGGCATCGTTTGAATATGCCGTTTATATTTTTTAATGAGTATTTTTTCGCTGTTTCATACCGATTCAAAATGTGCCGCAAGAACAGGAACGCTTCATCTTGCGCACGGCACCGTGGAAACACCGGTATTTATGCCGGTGGGCACAAATGGCGCGGTAAAGGCGCTTACCAATGATGATATCAAAACTATCGGTTTTGATATCATATTGAGTAATACCTATCATCTGTATTTACGGCCGGGACCGGATGTTATAGCCGCGCATGGGGGGCTTCATCAATTTAACCGCTGGAACCGTAACATACTCACCGATTCCGGCGGTTTCCAAATATTTTCGCTTTCGCAGCTCTGCAAAATCACCGAAGAGGGGGCGCGTTTCCGTTCACACATTGACGGCAGCGAACATCTGCTGACACCTGAAAAATCGGCGGAAATTCAATGTATATTAAACAGCGATATACAAATGCAGCTTGATGTCTGTACACGCCCCGCTATCAGCAGGCAGGAAGCGCTCGATGCCCTTCTCATTACCGGGCGCTGGCTTAAACGGGCGCAAAGCACGGTAGCGCGCGCGCGGGACAACGGCTACAAAGGGGAACTTTTTTCTATTGTACAGGGGAATTTTTACCCGGATTTGCGGGAAGCAAGCGCGGATTTGTGCGCGGAAGCCGGCACATCCGGCATTGCCATAGGCGGCCTTTCTGTCGGTGAAGAATGGCCGGTGTTTTGCGATTTTTTATCGCTTACCGCACGGCTGCTGCCCGCCGAAAAACCGCGTTATGTTATGGGAATCGGTACGCCGCAGTATATATTAACCGCGGTAGAAAACGGCATTGATATGTTCGACTGCGTCCTTCCGACACGGGTTGCCCGTAACGGCATGGCGCTTACGCGCTATGGGCCTCTTTCTATTAAAAAAGAACTGTACAAATTTGATGAACGCAGTCTCGATGCCGGCTGCTCATGCCCTGTATGCGCTCAATACTCGCGCTCGTATCTGCGGCATCTGTTCAAATCAAAAGAAATTCTTGTGTGTATATTGTTAAGTTATCATAATTTATACTTCTTACATGAAATGGTATGCCATGCCCGCCATGCCATAAACAAAGACCGCTTCCTTGATTTTAAGAAAGAATTTCTTGTACAGTACGAGAGGGGAGTTGAAAATGAATAATGCTGTTCCCGCCTTTTTTCTCGCGCTTTTCTTTTGCGCGGCTGCCATACCGTCCGCCGCGCAAACCGGCGATATCGACCGCTACAGGCAGACTATCCGTTACGGCACCGAAACTGAAATCAATAAACTAATACAAATCCTTCGGCAGGAAAAAATTACAAGCCTTGATACCGAACTTCAAAACCTTGCCGTAAATACTAAAAGCGCCCAATTGCGCCAGTCGCTTGTTGCTTATTTTACACAGTCAAATAGCGACGCTCTTTCCGCTTCTGTTCTTGATTTTTTACGCGCGCGAAACGAACTTGACTCAAATCTTATTTCCGTTTCATTGGATTATACCGCAAAAAAAGGCGGCCCCGAAGCGGCTCCGGTACTCAAAGACATTATTGAAAACGGTGAAACACGGCATCAGGGGCAGGCTCTCAAAGCCTATGGCAAAGTTCTCAAACAGGGCGGCGCTTCAGAAAAAGAAGCCGGCGCTGAATTTTTGCTTGGCTTCTACCGTGAAAAGGCAAATTCTGATGAGACACGCCGCGTTATCATCGAGGCCCTTGGCGAAGGCGAATTTTCGCAGGCATCGGAATTCCTTGCGGGACTGATTAACAATGGTGATGAAAACAGCGTTTTGCGCGGCGCTGCGTTGAACGCAGCGGGAAAACTAGGGGATACGGCCGGAGACTCGCAGTTGCGCAAAGCCGTTACCGGCGCGTTAAACGCGCCGGAACCGTTGGTCAGGATGGAAGCTGTAGGCGCGCTCGGCGCGTTTGCCGGAGCGGAAAGCGATGCGGCTCTTCTCGATGCCCTGCGCGATTCTTTTTTCAGAACGCGCTACGCGGCGGTCAAGGCGCTTTCTACTCGAAAACTTCCCGCGGCTGTTGAATTTTTAGAGTACCGCGCCAAAAATGACGAAGCGGCGAATGTGCGCGAAGAATCGGTACAGACGCTCGGCGCATACCAAAGCGCGGCAGCGGATACGTCTCTGGAAGCAATTTACGACGATAAACATACGCCGGAAAAAGTCAGGCTCTTAGCGGCTGAAATGCTTGTAAAAAACCATCCGGGCAAGTACACCAAAAAATTTATGACGGATATGGATGAAGCAAAACGGTCAAAACAAAAATCTTTGTATGCCGGCCTTGTAAAAGCGCTTTCCGCCTCAAACGGGAATGACGCGCAGGCTTTGGTTGAAGCCTTGCTTGCCGGCGCCGATGTTGCCGACCAATCCTACGCGCTCGATATCATCGGCAATAATAAATTAAGCCGTTTCCGGCCGCGGATAGAACAGATTGCCGAAGACCCCAAAAACAGCCTCAATCAAAAAGCAAAAATAACGCTTGAAAAATTAAAATGAAGTCTCTGCCCTAGGCGTTTGCCTGCTTCAGCAAGGGATACAGGCAAAAAACTTATTGACATAGAGATGCATTCCTGTTTATACTGGATACAAGGAAATTTCCAAAAATCCAAAGAAGCGCAGATGCGGTTATAGTGTATCTGCTGACAGCCTAACGAGGATTTTTTGAGAAATTTTAAAATCAGATTCTAAGGAAGGCACTATGACTCTTACGGAAACAAAAAACGCGAACCCGGCACCTTTGGGGCTTTTGGGTTTTGGGATGACAACAGTTCTTTTGAACCTGCATAATGCAGGAATTATAGAACTGTCGGCGGCGATACTGGCAATGGGGCTGGCTATGGGCGGGGCGGCGCAACTTATTGCCGGTGTAACTGAATTCAAACTAGGCAATACCTTTGGCGGCACGGCGTTCTGCTCTTACGGGCTTTTCTGGTGGTCGCTCTGCCTTATCTGGCTGCGCCCGTTTGGTGATATAGCCGCCGCCGGAAACGCCACGATGGGCTTTTACCTGCTTTTGTGGGGAATATTCACGCTTTTTATGTTTGTCGCTACGCTAAAGCACAACCGCGCAACGCAGACAGTATTCGGTTCACTCACCATACTCTTTTTTCTGCTGGCGGCAACCGATTTTTTAGAAAGCCGCCCGCTAAAAACGGCAGCCGGTATCGAAGGCATCTTTTGCGGTCTTTCGGCAATCTACTCAAGTATGGCACAAATTGTAAACGGCGAATTTGGCAAGAAAATAATGCCTCTGGGATAGCGTATAAACTAAGCGGGTTACCGCTTAGTTATTCCCATACATCTAATTCTCTGTTTTTATAAAAATATTTTTTATCTTTTTCACCTATTTCACGGATAACCCGGCAAGGCACACCAAACGCCACAACATTCGCGGGTATATTGTTTGTTACAACGCTTCCCGCCCCTATTACCGTATTATCCCCTATCGTTACACCGGGATTTATTTGAACGCCGGAACCTATCCAAACATTCCTGCCTATATGTACCGG
>JAIRPM010000170.1 GCA_031257075.1 Spirochaetaceae bacterium | reverse complement strand
CGGCAAAGTGCTGGGGCAGGACGCGATAGGCGGCGGCATTGGCGAAATACGCGCCCTTGTCCCCCATGCCGAGCTGCTCCGCTATGCCATCGAATTGCGCTCAATAACGAGCGGCACCGCGTCCTTTAGCCTTGAGTTCGACCATTACGCTCCCATATCCGGCAAGGTAGCCGAGGATGTAGTCAAAGCGGCGGCGGCGTTCAAAGTGGAAGAAAGCGAGGACTAGAATCAACAGCGACGTTTCCGAAAACATCCGGCGCTGCCCCTGGTGTGAAGGCGATGCTGTTTATATGCGTTACCATGATGAAGAATGGGGTGTGCCGGTACACGACAGCGCCCTGCTCTTTGAATTTCTTTTGCTGGAAGGGGCGCAGGCGGGGCTTTCGTGGCTAACTATTCTTAAACGGCGGGACGCTTACCGCCAATCTTTTGGCGCAAAACAAGGCGGCCTCATCTGTCCTGAAATAACGGCCCGCTTTAACGAAAAACATATTGAAAGGCTGATGGCCAATCCGGGCATTATCCGCAACAGGCGCAAAATCGAAGCCTTTATCGCCAATTCAAAAGCGTTTCTTTCGATGCGTGAAGCCGGTGTCGATTTCGCCATGTGGCTTTGGGACAAAGTTGACGGCAATCCTGTCATCAACAAACACAAAACAATGAAAACAATACCTGTTTCCACATCGCTTTCTGTCCGTATTTCAAAAGAATTGAAAGCGAAAGGTTTCTCATTTGTGGGGCCGGTAAGTGTTTATGCTTTTATGCAGGCGGTTGGTATGGTAAACGACCATCTTGTACATTGTTACCGCTATCGGCAACTTGGAGGAATGCCCTAAACAATCTGTGTTCAAAAAATTCACATTCAATTTGGAAAAAGTATTAAATCTCCGTTCTTGGAACGAAGAAACGGCGCGTTTGGAACTAGGCCGAGCGATAAGCGCGTTGACGGCGGTGGAACAGTCTCTGGCGCGTAACGATACGGAACGTCATGCGGTTCATGCGGCAGATTTCGGCGGCAATTTGGTAAACGCGATGCAGGCTTTGGACAGTTACCACAAACGGCTTGAGGATGAAAAAAAACGCCTGTTGGTAAAAAAGGCTGACGCTGAAAAAACTGTTGCTGAGGCCTCCGAAAAATGGCATGAAGCCGCCGCGCAAAAAAAGGCGCTGGAAAACCTCAAAGACAAACGCAAAGCGGAATACAAAAAAGCCGCGCTTGCCGCCGAGGATATGGAAATGGATGAAATTGCCCAAGCCGGCTATTCTGTTAAAGCGGCCTCTATACGCGCCAATTCATCCGGGGACAATGCAGGCTGAGAGAGGGCGGCAAGATTTTCCCGTAACTGCGCCGTCGAACTCGCGCCCGCCAGCACCGATGTTACACAACTATCCCGCAAAAGCCATTGAATTGCCAACGCGGAAAGCGTTCTGCCGCCTTCTTTGGCTATGCCGTTGAGTGCGTTAAGTTTGCGCACCAGTTCCGGCGTAAGCGCGGCGGGCGTAAGAAACCCGCCTTTAGCAGCCCGCGAACCTTCCGGCGCTGTGCCGTTCAGGTATTTACCGGTTAAAAGCCCCTGCGCCAGCGGCGAAAAACAGATACAGCCAATACCTTCCGCGCCCAGCGTATCAAGGAGGCCTTCTTCCGGCACGCGGTGGAGCATCGAATATTTAGTTTGGTGAATAAGGCAAGGCACGCCGAACGTGCGCAACAATGCTGCGGCTTGTTTGGTCTGGGCGGCATCATAGTTGGAAATGCCTGCATAGAGCGCCTTCCCTTGCCGTACAATATCCGCGAGAGCGCCCATAGTTTCTTCGAGCGGGGTTTCCGGGTCAGGGCGGTGGTGGTAGAAAATATCGAGGTATTCTAGGCCAAGCCGCTTCAAGCTTTGTTCACAACTGGCCATAAGGTATTTGCGGCTGCCCCAGTTGCCATAGGGGCCGGGCCACATATCGTAACCGGCCTTGCTTGCCACAATAATTTCATCACGGTAAGGCAGCAGGTCGTTTTTGAAAATCCGGCCGAAGGCTATTTCCGCGCTGCCCGGCGGCGGCCCGTAATTGTTTGCAAAATCAAAATGGGTAATACCGGCGTCAAAGGCGCAAAGCACCGTCTCGCGCCCCCGCTCATACGGGTCGCCGCCGCTAAAATTATGCCAAAACCCCAGCGAAATTGCCGGCAACAAAAGCCCGCTTTTGCCGCATCTGCGGTAGCGCATCTCCGCATAACGTTGTTCATTTGCCGAATACACCATAATTCATTTCCTTTTATGTATGATTAAAATTTCTTTTTCCCGGAATGAGGGAGCGAACTTGAGCGGTCGCTTACCGACAGGCGTTTTTCTATAACTACAGAAAGGTGGCTGAGGGCAAGTATGATAATCAGATAAACAAACCCTACTATTGTCCATGTCGCAAATGATTGCATTGTCCGCCCGATATAAATCTTTGCCTGATAGCAAATATCAAAAAGCCCTATTACCGAAATAATCGATGTGTCTTTCAAACTGATGATGAATTGGTTGACCAAACTAGGAATAGACACGCGTACAGCCTGCGGCAAAATGACGCGGTACATAGCGCGCGGGTAAGAAAAACCTAGACTCCGCGCCGCTTCCATTTGGCCGGGGTCTATTGCCTGAATACCACCGCGGAAAATCTCGGCAATGTACGCCCCCGCGTTCAAAGCGAGCGTGATAATACCAGCAGCAAAAGCCGAAAGCCGGAAATTTACACCGAACGATTGAATCAACTGCGGTACGCCAAAATAGATAAAGAAAGTCTGCACCAAAAGCGGCGTGCCGCGTATTATGCCGATATAGATGAGGGCAAGGCTTCTAAGCGGTTTGCTCGGCGAAAGATGGGCTAAACAGGTAAAAAGCCCGATAACAAGCGCCAAAATCAGGGCAATAAATGTTGTTTCAAGGGTAATAAGCGCCCCCCGCGCGAGCAGGGGGAATGCTTCATTGATAACAGTGATAAAATCCATTCGCGGGCTGTATTACTTGGTTGCTATATATGTATCTAAAATCTGCTGATATTTACCATTAGCCCGCAAATTAGCAAGTCCTTTGTTGAAAGCGTTTAACAATTCAGCGTTTTTGCCTTTCAGCACGGCAAAGCCATAAGACGAGCCTTTTTCCATATCCGTTACCATTTTCAGGCCGTTTCCCTGCGAAATGCCGTAACCCATAACCGGATAATCTTCGAAACAAGCAACCGAACCGCCTGTTTTCACTTCTTCATACATAAAAGGCGATTCATCAAAATATTTGAGGTTGAAACCGTACTGCGCCTTGATGCTTTCGGCAAAAGTCGCGCCTTCGGTGCCGGTTTTGACGGCAACCGTCTGGCCGTTCAAACTGTCATAACTGGTAATGGTATCGTTGTCAGCGCGAATTGCCATAACTACGCCTGAATCATAATAGGCTTGAGAGAAATCATATTTCTTTTTGCGCTCATTGGTAATACTCATACCCGCGATAACCCCGTCTGCCTGGCTTGACTCCAATGCGGCGACAGCGGCGCTAAAGCCGAGCGGGTCCAGCCTATATTTGAAATGCTGGTCTTCGGCTATCGCCGCCAGCAAATCAATATCAATACCGACATATTGCCGGGCAGCATCTTGAAACTCAAAGGGCGCAAAGGTCGTATCCGTCGCAATGACGTATTCTTCCTGCTTTTTCGCGCACCCCGCGGCAAGCGCCACAATGACTGCCGCCATCAGCATTTTTTGTAACATTTTCATAAAATCCTCCATAGTCTAATTCCGCGCTTTTCAGGCACGATACGAATTTAGTGTAACCGTTTTGCAAAATGAAGTCGATACCCCTGTACATTATTACCTAATCAAGCAATGCTCCGTCTTGCCGCCAGCGCCATAAGGAGCGCTACATCGCCCTGCCGGACACCGGGTATACGCGCTGCCTGTCCCAGCGACAGCGGGCGCACCAGCCGCAATTTTTCGCGCCCTTCCGCCGACAGTCCTTCAATGCCGCTATAGTCGCCAGCCCATTCCAGCCGTACCGCGTCCAGTTTTGCCCG
>JAIRPM010000111.1 GCA_031257075.1 Spirochaetaceae bacterium | reverse complement strand
GAAGAGATGCAGTTGGCTATGGAAGGACTGCTCAAACCGGACACGAAGGAAGAAGTCATTGCCAATGTGGAAGTGCGGCAGGTGTTCAAGATTTCCAAATCGGGCGTGGTCGCCGGCTGTTATGTGCAGAGCGGCACGGTCAAGCGTTCCGCCAGCGTCAATGTGATACGCAATGACACGGTAATTTACACAGGCAAGATAGCCGGACTCCGGCGCTTCAAGGACGATGTACGCGAGGTCTCCTCCGGCTACGAATGCGGCATTAGCATAGACGGCTTTGAAGATGTCCGCGAAAGCGATGAACTTGAAGTATTTGAAATTATCGAAATTGCAAGGAAGTTGAACGGGTAGGCGTTTTCGCGGCAAAAACAGGCGGACAGACAACAAGAGGTTTCACTAATAGGCTATGGGAGAGAGAGTCGGTTTATACACAATACTGCGAAGTTTCGCCGGCAAGACACGCAATGCTAGCATTCCGCTTGTGCCGTTTATCCGTTTTTTGCAGAACAACGCTGGCGGAGACTCCCCTATGGGGCAGCGGCTGGCAGATTGGGCGGTAGACACCCATCCCAAAGTCATACGCGCTCTTGATGAACTTGTCCGCCAGAGCAAAGTTGAAATGCGCGAAGAGGACGGCGTTCAAACTGTTATTCTTCTTGGATTTTATGCGGAATTGGTTGCGGCAGCGTACACGAATATTGACGATACGGTGGAATCCCCCCTGCCCGATGAAAAATCATTGCGTATCACGCTGCCCGCCGACCAAACCCGCACCATTATTGTAGGCAATTCCCTTGTAGCCTATCTTGCCGACCCGCAGTCGTCAGTTTTGCCCGTTCTGAAATTAGTGTTCCCCGATTCCAATGGTTCAGCGCTGGCGCTCAGTTCGCATTTGCCGGGCCGCCTGCTGGAGATAGCGCTTTCAAAAATACGCGACAATTTCAACCGTCATGGTACGCTGGAATTTTTCGCACATAAGCTAATTACGCACTTTAATATGCAGGAAGCCCATATGCGCGAATTTGTCAAAACGGTTATAAATCATCCCAATGAATGTATCAGCAATATAGTAGAGGGAAGCGATTTTTCATTTTCGGTATGGATGTTTTTGTGCCAACTCATAAAAAATTATGTGGGAGAGCAGGTTGAACGCGCCAATGACCGTAAGCCATGGCATATGGCGCTGGGGCAGGCGGCCGATATCGTGCTTTCTGTCAGTAATTATTACAAAGCATCAGCAATGGATATGCGCGAAAAAGAAATTACTTTTGACGGCATAATAAAAATGTTTTCAGAGCCGCCTTATTTGTACGGCATAAAAGATATATATACCTTTCAAACACCTAAAAAACTGTCTGTAATAGAAGTATACGGTGAAAAAGAGGTATCTGATTATGTAAAACAATTAACCACAAGCGCCGGCAATTCTGAAATGCCGGAAATTATCAAATTCAATTTTGGCGGTGAAGAAAGCCTTGTTAAAAAAGACTGTATTATTCCTTTGTGCAAAAAATTGATACAGGAAACAAATGCAGTCATTTTACAGGAAATTAAAAACCGCTGGACAAAAAAACTAGAGGAATACCATTCAGATTCAACAATGCGGTTCGATGATGATTTTGAGGAAATGCTTGAAAAACTAGTACATCTTTTTGCGCCTGCTCTTGCGCATATTGGCCGTGACAAACGCACCGCTATTGTGCAGGAAGAAGCCGGCCCCTACCCTGTCGAAGATATGCTGTTCAGCAATTACCGGCCTATACCATGGCGTACTATATTTAAATTCAAACGTGATAGTATACTTATGTCATGCCGTCTTTCGCTGCCGTTCTGGTATTCCTTCCCTCTTGTTGTGAAGATTATCTCATTTGTTAAATACGGCCCTAAGGCGTTTTCCGAGGCAAAAAGAATGTCCCCATCAAAGAAAAAAAACGAAATTGTAAACGTCAGCAGTAACGAAAACCTGAAAACGGCGGCGCAGAAAATCGCTGAAAGAATACTGCCCGAAGGCGCGTCCTTTGAATCCTATTTGGAACTGCTCAACGACCGCTGGAATCATATTTTAAATAAAAAAGACCGCGATAAACTTACCCGCGATATTAATTCAATTATAAAGACATACATGGCTCAGGAACTAAAAATACAAACACGCTCCTCGATAACCGAATCGGCGCTTGATGACACATCACATAATATTATCGATATGCATAAACCGTTAAGAAGCATAAACGATAAAAATTCTCTGCGTTTATATGTTAAAACGTATATACTAAAATTACTTGTGGACGCAAAATTCTAAACAGCGGCTGTTTGTGAATTCGGCGGTTTTGCGGACAGGCCTCTGCTATAGAAGAAATCGATGGGGTTTTCGGAAGAAGCCGGCTGAACAACACGGTTCTATTGCTGATAGCGGAAAGAAAGTGCTATGCCGGACTCAAAATGAAGCACATCCATCATATAGGCTATGCTGATATGCCAGCGGTCAAGGTCAAACGCGATGCCGAGCCGGCCCTGTGCGTCTATCGCAAATCCGGGAAATGCCACAGTAGCCGACAGTGTTGTTATTGTTCCCTGCCCATAAGGCAGTAGCGCTTGAAATGTTTCGTTTGCGGTCGCAAGTTTTGCGTCAGTATTCAATTTGTTCAATTGATTGCTTGTTGAAGAACTTGTGCCCCATCCTACGCCTTCCCCGGAAAGAATAAACGATGTGCTTGTTATTGCCGCGCCCGCTTTTATTTGGCCGAAAAAGGTAAATCCCGAATAGGGGAACCTTTTTGCCATATCAAGTTTCAAATCAAAGACCGTCGCCTGCGCAGTGTAATTTACCAGAGCGCCTGTGCCGGGAAAAAGCCTGCGGCCCGACGCTGTTGTTCCTGAGGCATTCGTTTTTTCCGCGATAACGGCGCTCGCGTCCGGCGAAAAACTATAACCGCCTGTTACATAATTGAATTCAAAACCAATCGACATTTTGGGGGCAATGCCAAAGCCTCTGTTTATACACCAGCGAAAGTCGCCGCCTACTATCATTATATTGTAATTTAAAGTGCCGGTCGCATAGAGCGGCAAATCCGGCAGCATTCCAAATTTCAACCCAAGGTCAAAAGGCACTGTTCTAAAGCCGCCTATACGCAATTCGCCGGTGTATACAGGATGAAATTGCTTGCCGGGAAGGAATGGCTCCATTTCGACATGCATGGCTTGATTCAATTTATCTAAATTAGCAAATGAGAGCGAAGTTGCCCCTAAACTTAGGCCAAAACCCCAGTGCGGTATTGGATTTATTAGATGGCCAATATAAGGGTCGGACCACGCAAGCCCCATCCCTCCCATAAAAGACATTGCACTGGCCATTTCTGCCGCAAAATCATTAAATGCGGTAAAATAATCAGTTATGAGCGCAATTCTGGCCGTTGTTTGGCCAAAAACCGCTTTTAGGGAAAAAAAAAGCAGGACGAAAAAGAAGGCTTTTTTTGAGCGAAAAGTTTTACGCTTGACAAAAAACACAAGTAGTACCCAGTTATTTATCGGAATTTTGAAAAGCAAATTTAAGAGGCAGCGGCCTCCCGGCCCGCCTCGCAGCCAAAACGCCGGTTTTTAACGCTATTTCTGCCCTATAAAAACATCCTCATTTTGACAATGCGGAATCGCGCAAGGCGCTAGGGCAACACTGATTAGCATCGGGTTAATCAGCGTTGCCCCTAGGGCGGCTGGCAGTGTACATTTTCCATGTAGACGTGATAAGTGTTTCTACGTCAGAATACCGCGCTTGCCAGCCAAGCAAGTCTTTGGCAAGACGCGCCGATGAGGTAAGTTTTGCTGGGTCGCCGGGACGGCGCGGCCCTAGGCTGGCGGAAAAGGGAATGCCGGTAATCTTTCGCGCCGATTCAATCATTTCATGTACAGAAACACCTGTTTCGCTTCCCAAATTGATAGTGATGCTCTTGTTTTGCCGGACAAGGCAGTTAAGCGCAGCAAGATGGCCGGCGGCAAGGTCGCTTACATGAACGTAATCCCGGACACATGTGCCATCCGGCGTAGGGTAGTCCCCGCCAAAAATGGTAACGCCGGGGCGCAAACCTGCGGCCGCTTCCATAATTATCGGGAGAAGGTTGGCGGGATTGCGTTCCAGCCCTTTTATGCGCCCACGCGGGTCATAGCCGGCGGCATTGAAATAGCGCAGTGCCGCAAAACGCAGCCCTTTTAACCTGTCGTACCAGCCCATTATCCGTTCAATTTCCAACTTGGTAAAACCATAGTAATTTTCAGGGCGTGTGGGATGCGCCTCATCGATAGGGCAGTATTCTGGATTGCCATAAACAGCGGCGCTTGATGAAAAAACCACGTTACGGATACCTGTTTCAAGCGCCGCATTGAGAATGTTCACCGTGCCGTTCAGGTTGTTTAACGAATACTTTTCCGGCTTTTGCATTGACTCGCCGGCGGCTTTGAATGCCGCAAGATGAACAAGCGCGTCATATTTGTTGGCCCGCATAGCGCGGACAAGCGCCGCATAATCAAGTATGTCGCCTTCGATACATGCTTCATCCGCAAATATATTTTCACGCTGCCCGCTCGAAAAATTGTCAAAAACCGTTACCTTATGGCCGGCATCGAGCATTTCGCGGGCCACATGGCTGCCAATATAACCTGCCCCGCCAATAATTAGTATATTCACACTAGTGATAGTAACAATATGTTTTTATAATGAAAAGCAGGAGAGAATTTTGCGTTGAGGTCTCGCCGGATGTTGCGTACTGATAACTTTTTTTCTGTTTCCTGCAACACTCGGCAGCCTCCGGCTAAAACACCGTCAGAAGAAGAGAATAAATGATGCCAATGGCAAACTTGCCAAAGTCTGTTACCGGGGGAGGGGTTAGCCGGCAGAGGTTGAATACCCCATTTCCATGCGTTTTTTGCGGACTTCAGCAAGAGTAGCGCGCAAAAAGCCGGTGTTTTCTGTTTGCAACAGTTGTTTGTAGGTTTTCAGCGCCTTTTCAAATTTTTCAATATGGGGCAACAGTTCTGTTTTGTTGCTAATAAAAAGTTCTGTCCACAGAGGGGCGTTTATCATAGCGATACGGGTTAGGTCTTCAAAACTGCCGCCGCCAAATTCAGTAATACGGACATCTTCGGCGCTGTCAACAAGCGCGGCCGCTATGATATGGCAGAGTTGGCTTGTGAAAGCGATTTTGCGGTCGTGAGTTGCCGCATCTGTTTCAATGATACGGTTAAAACCGATTTTGCGGATGAGTGTTTTAAGCAACGCGAGATTTTCGCGCCGGTTACGCGGAGATGGCAGCAAAATATAGTTGCGTCCCCGGAAAATAGCCGGCTGCGCGTGTAAAAAGCCTTCTTTTTCGCTGCCGGCCATAGGGTGGCCGCTGATAAAATCAAAAGAGGCGTTTTCTAGTATATGCGGCAGGCAATGTTCCAGAGCGCTTTTTACACCGGATATGTCGGTAACAATCGAATCTGCTTGGAAAAAAGGCGCGTTGGACAAAAGAAAATCTATCGTTTGGCTGGGATATAGGCAAATAAAAACTATGTTGCATAGTGAAAGCATGACAGGTGCTTCGCCGGGCAAAAAACCTTTGTCGATAATACCGGATTCACAGGCATGGTCTAGAGCGGCTTTTTTTTCGTCCAGCGCAAAAATCCGCCCTTTTTCTCCTAACACTTCATCCCGCAGAGCAAAGGCAAACGAACCGCCCATAAGCCCCAAACCTATTATCCCATACGTTTTTTCTGCCAATGCCGGTTCCACTTCTCCAGTGTAGCATAAAAAAAAAGCGGCATCTAGGGAAAGACTGATTAACTCGACGTTAATCAACGTTACCTCAGATGCCGCTTTGCGGAGTCTAAAAGGTTAATTGCGCCAAGTGGCAATACTGCTAACAGAGTCAGAGAGCAGCTTTATTTTGACATACCCATTCTTGGGACCTGATGATACCACCACCGGATTGGGAGGAACTGCCGAGCCGCTGTTGATGCCTGCTAGTGTATCAAGGGCATCATACTGTATGGGGGTTGCCGGTTGGGCCGGAGGTCTTACCCAGTCGTTCATAGCGATAGCGCCAAATCGCACCTCCCCCACCTGCGGTGAGCGTAGTGAAGGCTGGCCTTGGCCGCCATTATAAGGCTGTCCAACCTGCGTGGAAGTAAAGCTTGTCTCAAAAGTAGAAGGGTCAACTACGGCGAGAGTAAGGCTTTTGCAGAAGTCAAACCCGGAAACATAACTGGAGCCGCCGCCGCCGCCTGCCGCCGCACCGTAACCGTAGGAGTCGCCACTGTACATGGAAACACGGCCTCCCCACCAGCCGCCGCCGCCGCCGCCCTTTCCATTTTGACCGTCTCCATATTGTTTATTGGGGGCATCGCCTGGACGGCCATTCCCACCAATTCCGAAGCCCTGACCGTTAAATCCAAAACTAATATCGGCTGGTATTGATGGCTCTTGTCCGGGTGCAAAGGTGTTTGGCACCGTTAACGCGACCTGCCGCTGAGCGTCTGTATAGTAATTTTCGAACGTACCGTACCACTTCATTGAGTAGGTGCCGCCATAACTGTTGGCGGGTGTATTAGCATTAGTGGCTTGTGTTCTTGCGGCGCTGCCTGCGACACCGCCGCCGGGGCTGCCCGCAACGCCCGGCTGGGTAATGCCGCTTACTTGTTGAGCGCCGGTTCCGCGTCCTTGTGTTCCCGCGCCGCCGCCGCCGCCGGCTACCATAATCCGGTTGGCCAAAACATCGAGGTCATTCCATGCCCCTTTTACCAAACTTATCGATGTTGCGCCGCCGCCGCCGGCACCGCCCTTGTTACCTGAACCACCGCCCGCGCCGCCGCCATTCCAGCCGCCCGCGCCGCCGTCATAACCACTGTTAACACTACCGCCCGCGCCGCCTACATAAATATAAATCGGCTGAATTTTTAGACTGCCGGGGGCTATCCTGGCATCAGGGTCCAGTACGATTTTACCCGTTACATAACCGCCTGTGCCTCCGGCTGTTCCGCCGCCAGTGCCGCCGTCCGCGCCCCACATTTCAATCTGGTACATACCTCTCACCCATGGCAAAAACGTCTGGTATTCACCGGTATAGCCAAAAACAACTGCGTAGGTTGAGTCGGGTTTCTGAACAGCAAGTTTGTAGGAGCGGGTCGTGGAGGAGGGGGAGGCTCCTCCGCTGTTATAATTAAGTATAACTTCAAATGTAATCGTGCTGCCGTTGTTGATTGCCGCCGTGTACGTCGCGTTGAAAGAGACATTGGTATCAGTGTCGGCAAACGATTGATTGTCTATAGGCGACTGCCCTACTCGCTTTATAGTAATGGTCGTAGTGCCCTGACTTGCTATGTTGTTAACATCCTCAAGTGCTACCTCCAAATTCAAGTAAGAACTCGGGTCTGCAGCATCGGTAGGGCTCAGTATCAGTTCATAATCAAGTATTGCCGAATCCTGGTCAAAGGCCGGTATGGACTTGTACGAGCCGCTTCCTATCTTGTATTGAAATGTTGTAACCTTTCTCATTTTTGTCAAATATTCCGCGTTAATCGTTACATCATAACGAGGCATAAAAAACACATACTTTTTTTCGTAAGCGCCGTCCGCGGGGGTAACGCTTATTTCAGTCAATTGGCCGGTGTAGTCGCCTTCGTACTGCGGCGACTGGCCTGTTATCGGCGTATATTGTTCGATTTTGAGCGAGCCGGGTTTGAACTGGAAATTGGCTTCGTCAGAGTTGACAAGAAGCGGCACGGCCTGTCCTGTAACCGCCGTTGTCGAAAGAACGTTCAGTTTTGAGCCGTTTGCAAGCGTTATGCGGTGCGGCTTCGGAATAATGTATACCGGCACCTCTGCCGGCGAAAGTGTGCTGAGCGCGGGGTCCGGGTGGCTTACATATACTTTCTTGGCCGATTCGTTTCGTGCGGCCCGGAGTTCACTGTCGTTAATTACAGGGTTGGTTATCCATACCGGGATACCGCCTTCGGCATCGGTCGCTCCCGCTGTTTCCGCACCAAACCATACGACCACTACCATGCCCGTACTGTCAAAAACTTCGCCTACGTCATAATTTTGCTTCTTTGGCTGTTTCACCGTTTGAATTGCTACCGGCTGTCTACCGGCAGGGTTGTTTGTTTCCGCCACAAATATCTGCGTTTCGCTTTTAACTTTGGCGTTGTCTTTCATTACTATGGTAATAGGCTGCCATCCATACCGGTAGGTTGATGTGCTTGCGGATAGCAAACCGGCTTTGCTCTCTGTAAGCCCGCTAATGGTATAGGAAAGGTCTTCGTTGTTCGGGTCTAATTTTACCTTGTCGCTCTCAGGGTCTTCCTGATACCAAACGCTAAAACTCTCTGGCAAGACTGTTTCGTTTTTCATATAGACCCATTTTTCTGTTACCACGTCTGTTATCTTGGGCCATTCCGGTGTTTTTTTGTCTTCAGTATTCCCTGCTGGCGGGACGGCCGGCCCTTTACAAGCAAATAGCGCTGCCGCTGCAAGAACTGGTGTAAGAATTAAACTACGCTTCATAATAATACTCCTCAATCAAAGACGCACACCATAGTGTACGGCGCTTTTAATCTCTCACTAATATAATAATAATACGTCTTCAAAAAAACAAGCATTTTTACAATACCGGCTGCTTTGTGCTGGCCCCAAACAGGGTACTAGTCAAAGATGTAGTATAAGTGTTACAATAAGAGCGTTTAACATTCAGTTAAATATTCACTTTGTTTGGAGGATTTTTTTTATGAAGAAGAAGTTGTTTATCGCGGTAGTCTGTCTTGTACTCGGTACAGGGGCGGTATATGCCGAACATCCATCGGGTTTGGGGATTGGTGTAGAAGGCGGCTGGTCAAGCTGGATAGGCGGAGGATTAACGCTTAAATTTCCATCGGTTCCTATATTTTGGACGGTGCATGCTTATGCTAACCCCGCAGGTTTGGGATTTGAACTAGCCGGCGACAAATACCTGATTGACCAGGATATAGCGTCCATATTGGGTTGGTACCTGGGAATAGGTGCCTATGCCGGTTTGGGGGTATGGGATAACCTGGCTCTATGGGGCGGTCTGCGGGTGCCTATCGGCCTGTCGCTGCGGCCTATCGACCTGCTTGAAATTTACCTGCAAGTGGTGCCTCATCTTGGCGTTTCGATTTTGCCGGAATTTTTTCTGCCGCATGGCGGTTGGGGAACCGGCTGGATAGGCGGCAGTTTTGGCATCCGCCTCTGGTTTTAAGGAAGCATTGCCAAAGGGCGCGGTATTAACGCCGCGCCCAACCCGTCTACGGATTTTTGGCTTTGCTTCCGGCAGAAAAGCAAAGAGCCAAGGCAAAAGCGCATGTTAAGGCAACATTGCTTGCGCAGAGCATAACGCCGTTATTTTGATTGGTAACGCAGCACCTTATCAATCGGCAGTTTGAGAGCAAGGGAAATCTGCTCAGGCTTCAAGCCATAATCCAAAAGATTGTTTACATCTACAATCTCTTTTTCTTCACGGCCTTCTTCACGGCCTTCCTCGCGGCCTTCTTCGCGCTCCACTACAAGAGCGTCTTCTAGTTTCCATTCGTCAAATAGCATATTCCTTACCTCCGAACTGTGTTGGTCAAAAAATGGCTTTAATACTTCGTGCTTTACACACCAGTCTATCGCCTTTTTCATCGCCCTCTCTTTCTCGTCATTCGTTAATTCCGTTGGCTTCCTTCCTCCGGCTGCCTCAGCCGTGAACTCCCTCGCACGCGCTATGAACGCGCTATACCCTGAAAGTATCGCGCTCCGCCGGAGCATTTCTTTGTTCCGTCCCTCATTTATATTATATACCTTTACTTCCAAATCTAAAGGAGGGTTCTCGTCCATAGGTATTCCCAGCGCGGCCGCGACTTCGGACGCTTTCGCGAAGGTGTCCGCGAGGTTCAGCGTGGCGGTATCGGGGTATTCTTCAACGCCGTTGTATAGCACGATGAACTCAGGGCGGGGTATGGTAAGCCGTTTTCTGCCATAGAGGTTTTTCCCTGTCAGCATTTTTTCGTATATTCTCGCGATGTAAATGAGGAGTCTGACGGCCATGTTGGGGTTTATTGTGCTTTGGTGTTCGATGAGGATGACGAGGCGGCCGCCTACTTCAAAAGAGAGGTCGTTTAGGCGGGTCATGTAGAGGGCGTCTTCCAGTGTGTTGATGGTGATATCGATGCCAGGCGGGAGGGCGGCGCCGAATAATGCCTCGTATAGTTCGCGGAGGGCGGGTTCATTGCCAAAAAGCAGTGAGAATACGCTGTCTTTGTAGCGGGTGTTTACGGGCATGGTTATTAGAGGATAGCGTGTTTGTGGGGGTGGTTTCAAGGGAAAGACGGAAAACTTGAGGCGGTGTTTTGTTAAATGCTTTGCTGTGGCAAAGAGAGGGCTTTCTTCTCAAACTCTATTGATTTTTGTATTCTTGTAGATATGTACGAATATGAAACGAAAGGCGTTTGCGCGTCTCGTATTTTTTTTGATTTGAACGATGGCATTGTTCGTAATGTGCGTTTTGAAAATGGCTGTAACGGAAACTTAAAAGGAATTGGTGCTCTTGTCGAAGGGTTGCCTGCTCAGGATGTAATACAAAAACTGCGGGGAACTCTCTGCGGCAGAAAACCCACATCATGCCCTGACCAACTCGCTCAAGCCCTCGAAACGGCCATTGCTAAACAGTCCGCCGCCTAAGGCCAACGTGCCCGTTCCGCCTTTTTTACAGAGGCTTTCGCTTATAACCGGCGCGGCCGGTATCGGTGCGCTGGAAAACGCCGGTGTTATGGTCTTTGGATTGGGCGGCGTGGGCAGCTGGTGCGCTGAGGCGCTTGTCCGCAGCGGCATCTGCCGGCTGTGCCTTGTTGACTCCGATACTGTCTGTGTTACCAACCTCAACCGGCAGGCACAGGCAACGGTGCGAACCATAGGCTGCTTAAAAACAACCGCGCTCCGTGAACGCCTTTTGGAAATAAACCCTGCCGCCCAGATTGAAACCGTCAGCAAAGTCTATTCCCGCGAAAATGAGGCGTTTTTCCCATTTGCGGAGTATGCCTATGTGATAGACGCTATAGACAGCCTTTCGTGCAAACTTGATTTGATAGAACATTCGGCGGCATTGGGGAAAATACTTTTTTCATCGATGGGTATGGCGCAAAAACTCGACCCGGCGCAGATAAAAACTGCCGGTATCTGGGAAACGAAAGGCTGCGCCCTCGCGCGGCTAGTCCGGCAGGGGCTGCGCGGGCGCGGTTTTGACGGCACGTTTACCGTTGTCTACAGCGCGGAGAACATTCCCCGCCAGACGGATTTTCAGGAGGGCGGCGCGCCCGTGTGCGGCAGCGGCGCTTGCCTATGTCCGGCGAATGGGCACGAATGGTGTTCGTCAAAAAAAATAATCAACGGAAGCGCCGTCCCGGTAACGGCAACAGCGGGGATGATTTTGGCAAGCCTTGTCATACGTGATACGCTAAAAACAGTGGCTGCATAATGCGCTCCGGCTTGCCGGCAAATCCACAGCATGATAACATAAAACGTGGCTAAAGTAGCGCTGATTAAATCCAATTGAGGATTATCAACGTTGCCTATATGGACGGAAAAAATATGCTCCTTAACTGTACCAAAGTAAATGCGGGATATGGCGGCGCGCCTGTTATCAAAGAAATTTCGTTTTCACTTGAAGCGGGGGCAATGCTCTGCATTGCGGGGCCGAATGGGTCAGGCAAAAGCACGCTGCTCAAGGCGCTTGCCGCGATGGTCCCGTATCAGGGAACCGTTATGCTCAATGGCCGCGAAGCGCGCGCACTGAAGCGCAGGGAATTGGGCAGGCATATTGCGCTGCTCAGTCAGATGCCGCAGGTTTATTTTCCGTACACTGTTTACGATACCGTAGCGCTTGCCCGCTATGCGTATGCGGGCGGTGTTTTCAAAACCATTACCAAACAGGATGAAGAAATCATCCGTCGTGTGCTTGCGGAATTAGAACTTGATACAATGAGTAACAAGATGCTCGACGAACTTTCCGGCGGCCAACTTCAGCGCGTTTACCTTGCCCGTACTATCGCGCAAGACCCGGATATAATCCTTCTTGATGAACCTACCAACCATCTTGATTTGAAATATCAGATTGAATTGCTGCGTTATTTGAGTATATGGGTAAAAAAAGGACAAAAAGCCGTAGCCGGTGTCCTCCATGATTTGAATCTCGCCCTTGCGTTTTTTAATGAAGTTATCCTTATGCGGGACGGTTGTGCTGTCCTGCAAGGAACCGCAAAGGCGCTGTTTACGGGTAATAATCTAAAAGATATATACGAAATTGATATACAGGAATTTATGCTTTCATCGCTCAAAAACTGGAAGCCCGAAAACACGGCCTATGATTAAATTTCTCATTTACATCGAATTTTTTAAAACAGGATTATTCGCGGTGGGAGGAGGGCTTGCGACTCTGCCATTTTTGTACGACATAGCGGAACGGCGCGGCTGGTTTGCGGCGGAGCAAATTCCAGATTTGCTTGCAGTTGCGCAGCTTATACCCGGCGCTATCGGCATAAATTTGGGCGCGTATGCGGCGGCATTTGCGCATCCCGCAGGACTTGTTCTCGCGCCGCTTGGAATGGCAACACCTCAAATTATCACAATTTTGCTGGTTTCCAAAATACTCGGCAAGTACAAAGAATCGTGTACGGCACAGGCTGTGTTTGCAGGGCTTAAGCCGGCGGCATGCGGGCTTCTTGCGGCCGCCGGTTTTCTGGTCTGCCGGAAAGCGCTCTTTAATATAGATGCCCGAAGTGTCCTGCAATTTTTCCGCCCCCGCGAATGTGCCATTTTTATTATTATACTAGCCGCGGTAATGACCCTAAAAAAACATCCGGCGTTTTATATTGCTCTTGCCGCCGCCGCCGGTATTGCGCTAAAATTGTAACGATGAGCCTTATCAACAAACCCTTCAAGTACCGGCAATTTAACGCTGTTTTCATTCTTTTGGCTTTGAATATGGTTGTATTTGTCGCGCAAAAAATCTTTGGACGCGGTCTGAGCATTCATTTATCACTTGTTCCGGCATTTGTGCTACAGGGTGAAGTTTGGACTTTTATTACCTATATGTTTGCGCATGGTTCAATCAGCCATATTTTTTTCAATATGCTTGCGTTGTATGTATTTGGCACCCAACTTGAAGCGTATATGGGCAGTGTTGAGTTCCTGTTGTATTACCTTGTTACGGGTGTTTTAGCCGGAGCGTTTTCGTTTGGCGCATATTTGTTTGTAGGCGGCTGGTATTACCAACTGCTCGGCGCATCCGGCGCGATATTCGCGATTCAACTAGCCTATGCGGTTTTCTTTCCTAATAACGTTATCTACTTTTGGGGCATATTTCCGCTCCGCGCTCCCATTGTGGTAATTCTGTTTACTGCGGTAGAAGTTTTCTTTTCAATAAGCGGCTTTGATACCGGTGTCGCGCATTTAACACATCTTGCCGGTTTTTTCTTTGGAGGGCTCTTTTTTGCGCTGCGCTATCGAATCAACCCATTGCGCCGGCTCTTTCGCAGGTGAGGCGCATTATTTATGCCGCGCCGGCTGTTTCCATAATAATTTTGAGCGTTCGTTCCATACAGGTATCCCACGAAAAAAACTTGGCCCGTTCAAGGCCGGCCGCGCGTAACTCCTTGTTGAGGGAACGGTCGCTGGCAAGGCTTACCATGCGGTCGGCCATATCTTCGCTGTCATGCGGGTCAAAGTAGAGAGCGGCATGTTCAGCGGTTTCCGGCAGCGATGCCGCATTGGCGCAGGCAACCGGTACGCCGCAAGCCATCGCCTCTATTGCGCTCTGACCAAAACCTTCATACAAGGATGGTATAACAACAAAGTCCGCACCGGAATACAACTCCGGTAGACTTTTTGAAGGGAACGTGCCGGTAATAAAAATGTCACTGCGGGACGCGCTTGTCGCTACCGCTTCTTTTATTTTATCAGCGCCGCGGCTGTTCGACCCGGTAAAAACGAGACGGTGCGGAAATTTTGTCCGTTCTTTAAAAATTTCAAATGCTTTAATCAGTTTGAGATGATTTTTTACCGGATGTTCGAGCCGCGCCGCATACAAAATATAGGGGCGTTTGAAACTGAACGGCTGAATAAAAACCATGCTTTCATCAGTTTTTTTACGCGGATAAAAATCCTGCAAATCCACTCCGTTAGGGACAACTTCTATCGCTGATGGCGCAATATTGATAACATTGACCAATTCCTGCTTTATCCATCCTGAAACGGCAATAATACGGTCCAGCCGGCGCAAAGCATTGGGGAGAATCACCCGTAAAATCGCTCCCAAATGTTCACGGGTTTTCCGCGTTCCCCAATAAGCCGCCATGTCGTGGACGGTGCCTACGGCAGGGCATGGCGAACCGTAAGACAGCCTTTTGTGCGCTACCGGGAAAAAACAGACATCGTATTTTGACTCGCGGGCAAACCGCGGGTATTTTAGAAGATGCCATAGTTGATTGGCGGTATCCCCTCGAATAAAGCCTTGCGGAACAAAATTCATATTTTTAGCAACCTCGCTTAAAGAAAACCGGTCATAGTCCCAGCCAAAAAGCTCAAATTGCGTACCCGATGCGGGAATACGTTTCAAAAGTTGAATTAAGTAAACACCGACACCCGATGTGCCCGGTCTGCAGGCAAAAGTGTCGATTCCGACTTTCATAACTCAAGTATAGTTGATACGAAACTAAACCGCAACTATTGTGCGGTTATTGTTTGCGGAGGGAAAAGGCCTTCAAATGGAATGAGAGCCGGCATTATTTTTAAATTGTGCCCCGTTTTTTATTGACTATTCTTTTTCCATGTGGTATATTGGGGGTATGCGCTATGCAGAGGGTAAATTTTTTGCGGGGGCGCGGCCTGTTCCGGCCGGCGTTTGTCCGGCGGCGGCCGTTTTCGGCTATGTCCCGGCGGTGAACGCGGCGTTTGTTGCCGCGGGCCGCCCCCACGCCAACAGCATAAAACCGCAATCTATTAGTTACCCCCCCCCCCCCCCCAGTTGCTAAAACCCGCTGTTTCAGCGGTATTTCGGGCCGTGTACGGCCTCTTTCACGTGATATTGTCAATACTCTCCGGGATCCGTCCATTAGGCCGGCGCATCCGCCGTAACGGGTGTTCCGGGCGCGGCGCGCCCAAAAACGTTGTATTTAAGGCCTTAGGCAGGCCGCGAAGCGGCTTGTTTAAGGTAAGTCCGTAAGCGGGCTTGCACGGCGCGTCCGTTGGGGCGGCCGGAATATATTTTAGGATTTTTTGTACAGGAGGTAATGTTATGAAAAATCAAAGAAAACTTTTTATGGCAATGATGGCGGCGCTCGGCGCGGCTGTCGTGTTGTTCAG
>JAIRPM010000110.1 GCA_031257075.1 Spirochaetaceae bacterium | reverse complement strand
ATTTAACGCGGTTAGCGCATACATCAAGACGCAGAGCACGGCAACTGTGAACTCCTCAGGAGGGCAACTGGGCGCTATCAAGATGGGCGATTATATCAATTTAGGTTCGCTTAATGTTGCCGCGTATAACAACAACGCCGCTGTAATCCTTGCGAACACGGATGCGGGGAACGATAAACTGCGGCTTATGGTAGTGGGCATAAACCCCTACTACGACAAGAACGGCAACGGCACAAGCACGCCGCACCTTATCTTCCACTTTAAGGATTTCCCCGGAAAGGCTCGCATGGAATCGACAAATACCAACGCTAACGGCTATCTAGGAAGCGAAATGCGGACATACCTGACCAGCAAATACTGGCCGGCATTGCAGGCTGCCGGGGCACCGGAAAGCGCGGTGTGGGCAGTGAGCCGCAGGGTGGCTAACAAAGGAACCGGAGCGACAGGGGCAGATACGATAGAAGATAAACTCTGGCTGCCGACAGAGCGGGAGATGTTGGGCTCTAACCTCTGGAGCGCTTCCAGTTTTGAATCAGATGCCAACCAGGGGTATTTTGCGTATTATGGCTCCTATTCCTCCAGGGCAAAATCTGAAGTGTATCGATTAGCATCCCCCTATGAGGCAAATTCCTTCTGTGCTGTCCATCCTAACAATGTCGGATACAAATATGCGAGTGAGATGGCCGGCTGCGCTCCCGCATTCGCTGTAAAGTAACCTAAGGCAACGCTGATTAAATTAACTCTAGTCAGCGCTTCCCCCAAGAACAACTAAGGCAGGAAACCCGCACACAGCAGGTTTCCTGCCTTTTATTTAGCGGACAATTAGGCGCTTATAAGGCGTATGGTCGGACAATTCCAACAGCGCTTCATTAAGAAAACGGTTGAGGAAAGCAAGTCCATCTATTGTAAGCGCAAGAGGATTGGACGGCCGCAGTAATCCTTTGTCGTGCCAAACTTCTATTGTCTGTGGAATAAATCCGGCAAGAGCGCAGCCGAAACGCTGTTCAAAAAGACGTTCATCCGGGCCGTATGTGGTGCGAAAGCCCATAAAAATACTTTCTTCTATTAGTACCGCGCGGGAAAGCGTCTCATGCTTATACAGAGGCCGATGTACAAAAGGAATGTGTGGGTTCGACGTAAGGGAAACGGCCGTATAAAATGCCGCATCAGAAAGACCGGTATAGCGCTTCCCCTCTCCCAGTTTGCCGTTTCCATATATTATGGTACCGCTCGCCGAAGGGCCCGCCCCAAGCCAATTTTGCATCCGCCAATACCGGAGATTGTGTTCACAGCAAAAGCCGTCACGGGAAAAATTAGACACTTCGTATTGCCGATACCCGTTTTGAATGAGCAGGTCGCGGCCAAAAAGCCAAAGTTCGCAGGCTTCATCCTGCCCGGGCAGCCCAGGAAACCCCTTCTTCTCTTTGTTGTACAAAGGAGTGTCTTTTTCGATTGTAAGGTCATACAATGAAACATTTACCGCGCCCAGTGAGGCTAAATAATGTATATCATTTTCGAGTATACGTTTATTTGAATAGGGCAGACCACTTATAATATCCACAGAAAAATTTTGGCCAAAGTACCGGATAATGTTATCAAGGCTTTGCCGTATACGCGCTGTTTCCCCCATCCGCCCCAGCGCTTTGCGGGAAGGTTCATGCATTGTTTGAATTCCCGCGCTTATTCTTGTAACGCCATATTCAGCGCAAACACGCAAAAAATCTTCCGTAACAGTTTCAGGATTTACTTCTACGGTCCATTCATGCGGTTTGTTTGGCAGCATATCTGTCAAAGCGGATAAAAAACGTTCCATATAATGAGCAGGCAATAGAGAGGGAGTACCACCGCCGATATATATTGTTGGTATATGGCTTACAGAAAAAAAATCAATTTGTGACTTTATATCAAATAACAGTACATCAATATATTTTGAATAAAGATGTGCCGAATCAGACAGTGAGTAAAACGCGCAGTAATCACATTTTTGCAGGCAAAAAGGAATGTGTATATAGAGAGAACATTCATTTCCTGATATCAGTTCTAAATTTTTAACGATGCCCATATAACCCTATTCAAACCGGCAATATCTTTTCGCACGATGCTTTCTTCAAAACCTGTTTCTTTCAGCATTCTCGCAATTTCACATATCTGTCCGGGCGATGCTTCCAAAAAAAGAGAGCCGCCTTTTGTCAAATGCTCCGGAGCCGCCGCCACAATCTTGCGGATAATTTCCATGCCGTCATGTCCGCCATTTAGCGCCAAAACAGGCTCATTTCCCGTTTCCCGCGCAAGGCCGCCGGCAATGCATGCGGCCGGAATATACGGCGCATTCGCTGTAATAATATCAAAACGGTTTGTAATGTTTTGAAAAAGATTGCTGTGAACAAAACGCGCTTCTATGCCGTATTCGACCGCATTCCGCGCTGCAATTTCCAGAGCCTTCAGTGATATATCACTTGCGGTAACATCGAGCGCGGGATATTCCTGTTTAAGCGCAAGCGCTACAGCCCCGCTCCCTGTACACATATCAAGCAGCGTTCTAATGCGCGTATCTTTAGCCGCGTCAATAAAATCCAAAACCGCCTCGACAAGCGTTTCAGTATCAGGACGAGGAACAAGTACATTTTCATCTACATAGAGATTGAGAAAACGGAATTCTTTTCGGCGGATAATATACGCTGTACATAATCCGCTCAAACGTCTATTCAAAAAATCAATATACTGTTCATGCTGTTCTGATGTAATAATTTCCTCTGTATGGGCATATATATATGTTTTTGATACAGAAAGCGCATGGGCAAGCAGCAGTGCGGCATCAATCGCGGATGTTTCTATGTCCGCTTCCGCAAGGATAGTTTTACCATAACGCAGTACGTTGGAAATACTGCCGGGATTCATTTATAATTTCCTTTCTTTGTACCGATTGATGATATAACGTGAAATAGAGCCGGGCGCAGGTAATTCAGGCAGATTGCCTCGATTAAAAAAACATGCGTCAAGAATTTCATGACCATCACAGCATATCGCGCCTTCCGCATAATCAGCCTTAAATCCTATCATAAGCGAATTGGGAAAAGGCCAGCTTTGTGACGCAAGATAATGTATATTTTTCACAGATATATTTACTTCTTCGTGTATTTCGCGCACAACGGCCTGTTCCAGCGTTTCGCCGGCTTCGGTAAAACCGGCGATAAGGCTGTATATATTGTTTTGGAAATTCTTATTGTGAGCCAAAAGAATTTCATCACGGCTGTTGATGACAGCGGTGATTACCGCAGGCGATATGCGCGGATATTCAATATGCCCGCAGCGGGTACAAACGCGCGCCGTTTCACCTGCCGCATCGCTGTTCAGGCTGCCGCAGCGTCCGCAATAGCGGGAATTTTCACGCCACTGCATAATATGGCAGGCGCGCAGAAGCGCGGCGGCGGCGGCCGGTTCAAATTCCGTCAAAATTCCAAGCAAAGGCCGCAGCGCGACACGCAGCCAGTCTGCCGGAACCGCGTGTTCCGGTATGCTGTAACACGGCAAAACATGCGATGTCTCCCCGCCGCAGCGCAACGGCAAAACAAGATTTACATTGAAAAATTCAGCGCCAAAACATGCAGCTGCAATTTCCGGTGAAATTCCTTCTAGTATATCATTTTGAGATACATTAGGGGGAACAACAATATCCGCGCCGCAAAAAATATATGCATTTTTATTACTCATTTTTTATATTGAAACACGCTATATCAGCGCCTTAAAAAGGCCGGGTATTGAAATAAAATTACCAATAACACCGCCAATGCTCGAAAGAAAAAATACAAGAAGCGTGCGGGTAATGCGGTTTTTATAAATACCTTTGAGTGAAGCGGCATCGGCGTTTAAGTTCACCGCATCAGCAACCCGCGGACGGCGCACCGAAGCTTGTACAATGCCGGCTAAAAGCCCTACGCTGATAACAGGGCTTAACGTGCCTATAGGCGCGCCCACAAAGGATGTAAGAACCGCAAGCGGATGCCCCAATGCAACAAGCGCGCCAAGCGCCGCTAGACTGCCGTTCCAAAGCACCCAGCGTATAATGCTTGCTATACCGGCATTTACGCCGGAATGTACAAATCCTAATACAATAAGCGCTATAATAAGCGCGGGAATAACCCATGCAAGCGTCCGTATTATCCAGCCCGGCGCCGGAATAGTTTCCAAATCAGCGATACCGGCAAGGGGGGAGGGGGCTTGCGATGACGGCTCATTTTCATATTCCGCTATTTCTTCTAAACACGCGCGGATTCCCGCAAGATGCCCCGCGCCGACAATGGCAACCACACGCTGCGCGTTTTTCTCGCGCGAACCTTCCCATATTTTTGCGGCTAGATAATGGTCGCGTTCATCTATCAATGTTTTTTTTACAGAAGGCAAATAAGCGGTAAGTTCCGCCATCATGCCGTCAAGTTCATTTTTGTGTTTAAGGTTTTCCAGTTCGGCGGAACTAAGGTCTTCACCGCCGAAAGCGCTCGCAAAAAGCGATGTAAGCAGTTTGCACTTACTCCACAAACTACAGCTTTCCCATGCGCGGCGCAGCGTAATATGCAATTCGCGGTCGCACAGTTTATACGGAATATTACATTCTTCCGCCGCTTTAATGGCAGCGCGCATTTCTTCACCCGGTTTTACGCCTGTTTCATTCCCCAAACGGCGCTGAAAACCGGCAAGAACAAGGTTTGCCAGCAGAAAAAAACCTTTGCCTTCGCGTATTACTTTTATGATATCAAGTTTTTCCCAGTTGTCTTTTTGCGTAAGCGCTTCGTATCTTGCCTTGTCCAATTCAATGCAGACAAGGCCGGGCTGTTCATCTTTTACAACAGATGCCGCTTCTTCTACGCTTTCCTTGGAAACATGGGCGGTGCCGAGCAGGAGAATTTCTTTGTCTTTATATTTAAATGTCAGGCGCGTTTCGCTATTATCAAACATAACTTACGGATAATTTGGCACCGGTTCATTTACAACAACTTTATTATCAGGATGAAGTATATCGTTGATGCGGTATTCAATCAAATCGCGGCGGTCAAATTTGCGGAATTCCTTTTCAAAATGTTCCGCTAAACCAGGCTGATTATGCACTTCATAAAAACATGACAAATAAAAATAAGCGCGTATTTTGGATAAACCATCTGTTTCTCTTTCGGCACGATGAGCTACATCAACATCACCTACGCCTTCGTTAAAAAGCCTAATCACATAATAATCAAGCGAATCCCGTTTTACCTGCTTTATCGCGTCATTAACAACTTTACGCACTCTGTCTTTGTGTTCTTTTGAATTATCTGTTTTCTTTAGCAGGCAATATGCGGCAAGAAGCGCATAATTGTATTCCTCCTGCGCATATCCCCATGCTTGAATAAAATTATCCGCGGCGGCGGCGTAATTCCCTTTTTTGAGCGAATGAACGGCAATGCCTTCAAATCCAAAATAATAATCAGGTTTTATTGCTACAATTTTTTTGTAACTCTTTTCCGCTTCATCGTCAAAGCCAAGTTCATCGCTTATGCCTGCCGTATATACATACGAAATAAATATATCAGGATTGATACGCTGCGCCCGTTTGAATTCGTCCAGCGCTTCTTTTTTGAGATTCTTGTCAATAAGAATAAGCCCCCGGTCATACGAAAACCAGTAATCGTTAGGCGCCAGTTTCACGGCGGTATTCATATCGGCAAGAGCGTCATCCAACGCGCCCTGATTGCGGTAAAATTTACCCCGTTCGTTGTACACAAGCGCGGATTTAGGATGGGACTGCGCGGCCTTGTTGAGCATATTCAGCGCGAGGTCGGGCTTTTTTTCCAGCCGGTAGACGCGCGCGCGCCCCAAAAGAGATTCTTCGTTAGCCGGCTCGGCTTTGAGCGCGTTATCATAGTATGAGGCGGCGTTTTTTAGGTTTTTTTGCATTTCAATAGCGATTCTTCCCAAATCGTTGAGCGCCGGCACAAAATTGGGATGGCTTTTCACTATTTCTTCCAAAATAGTACGCTGCTGGCGGAATTTTTTTTCTGACGCTTCAACAACGGAAAGCACATACTGCGCTTCGGCATTGGTTTTATCGGCGGCAATAACCTCATTTGCTTCGGCGCGCGCCGGCCCGGACTGTCCCATCGAAAGGTAAACGCTGGCCTTTGCCAACTTATTTTGCGCTAGTACCGATTCCTCGGGGGTAAGTGTATCAAAAAGCGCAAGCGCCCCCGTAAGGTCATTTTTTTCAAGTTTTGCCGCAAGACGTTCCATAAAGTCATTTGGTTTGGAAGGATGTGGTTTGCCG
This sequence comes from Spirochaetaceae bacterium, assembly GCA_031257075.1. GTDB lineage: Bacteria > Spirochaetota > Spirochaetia > Treponematales > Breznakiellaceae > JAIROZ01. The sequence goes on along the minus strand of JAIRPM010000110.1, from coordinate 2,441 downwards.
GGCTGTACGGTTTTACAAGAACAAATAACACAGAGAATAATAACCGGTGCCGCAATTAACCGTTTGTAAAGTATCATAACGTAATTATCGGTATTCCGCCAATGAACTTCAATAGGGCAAGAACGAAGCACCCTTTCCTTTCTTTTGAAAGCCGCTCAAAACCTGAGGGTAACGCTGATTAAACTGCCCTAAATCAGCGGCGCTCTACAATTCCGCAAGGGTAACGCCAAAAGATTTCGCTAAATCTGAAAAATTCTGTTCTGTTATCGTTTGACGCGCGCCGCCCATAGAGAGTACTTTTACGCAAATTTCCGCCGCTTTTTCCACAGTGTCCATAAGGCCGAAGGCTTCATCAAAATCCGCGCCGGCGCAAAAAAGGCCATGGTGCGCCCATACTACAATATTGCGGTGTTTCATTTCCGCGCTTGTCGCCGCCGCAATATCTTTTCCGCCCGGCACCATCCATGGCACCACGCCTATTCCCTCAGGGAAAACAACAGGACATTCGGTGGCCGATTCCCACAAAGCACGGGTAAATGCTTTGTGAGTAAGCGGCAGTATATACGTAAGCGCTATTACATTTCCCGGATGCGCATGGTAAATAACGCGTTTTCCGGCGGCTTTTTTTACCGCATGGTTCAAAAGGTGGGTCGGAAGTTCGCTTGTAGGGCGGCCGCCTGCGCTTAGCCCCCAGCGCAGGTAATAGCCCGCCCCATCCGCCGTTATCTCCACCAGGGCGAGGCTTTCTTCCGGCGCAAGAATTACATTGCGCATATATTTGCCGCTGCCGGTAACAAGAAACACATCGCCCGCCAATACAGATGCAGGCGCTTCAAGCGGCACGGCGGGCCCCGCTTCCGCGTTCCAAAAAACCTCCGCGGCAGCGCGTTCATCGTCTGTCAGGCGGTACGAAAGGTTGCCGCCGTTGCGTTCATGCCAGCCTTTGTAAAAAGCGTCATCAGCCATCCTGATAAAAGCGTCTACAAAGGGTAAATCTATCATACTCATAAAAACCTCCTCTATAATGCCGCATTACAGGCACAATGAAAAGAGGCCGCGCGTATGGCCGCTTGCCGCGCAGTTTGCCGTTGTGGTACAATGATTCATCATGAATTTAGACAGCCTTGTTATTGAGCGGGGAAATCCACTGCCGTTGGGGGCAGACCTTGCTTATGACGGGGTTAATTTTTCCGTCTTTTCGCGCAACGCCACAGGTGTAACGCTCGTACTGTTTGAAGACGGAACGCCCAATGCCCGCCGGCGGGAAATCCCTCTTAACACGCCTGAACACCGCTTTGGCGACCTCTGGTTCTGTAAAGTCAACAACCTGCCCGCAGGCAGTCATTACCTCTACAAGATGGACGGCCTCTATAATCCTGAACGCGGGTTTCGCTTTAACCCGAATGCCGGCTTGTTCGACCCTTATGCCAAAGCGCTTGTCGGCGTGTCGGAATGGGATTTGGCCAAAAACCTCGGCTACTTAAAAGACGACAAGGCGAAAGACCTTTCCTACAACCCGGATATGAACATTAGCACGATGCCCCGCTGTGTGGTCATTAGTGATGAATTTGACTGGCAGGGCGACCTCCCGCTTAATTACCCTCTGCGGCGTTCCATCCTCTATGAAACACACATACGCGGCCTTACTATGCACCCTTCCTGCGAAGCGGCAAATCTGGTAAAGCCGGAACACAAAGGCTCGTATGCGGGCGTTGTTGATATGATTCCCTACTTCAAAGATTTAGGCGTTACCAGTATTGAACTGCTCCCCGTGCATGAATTTTGCGAAAATGAATTGCTCCGCTCAGACCCTCAAACCGGCGTAAAGTTGAAAAACTACTGGGGCTATTCAACGGTGGCGTTTTTTGCGCCCAAAGCGCTCTATTCGTCCGACAAGACGCCGGGCGGCCAAGTGCGGGAATTCAAAATGATGGTGAGGGAATTACACAAAGCAGGCATTGAGCTGATTTTGGATGTGGTATTCAATCACACGGGCGAAGGGAGCGAAACCGGCCCTACCTTTGGATTCCGCGGCCTTGACAATTCAATCTACTACATTCTAAACGATAACAAACGCTACTACCAAAACTATTCCGGGTGCGGGAATACGGTCAACTGTAACAATCCTGTTGTACGCAGTTTGATTATTGACTGCCTTCATTACTGGGTGCTTCACATGCATGTTGACGGCTTCCGTTTTGATTTAGGCTCGATTTTGGGACGCAGCCAGAAAGGGGCGCTCATGGAGAACCCGCCTATGCTGGAGCAGATAGCCGAAGATCCTGTCCTGCGGAATACAAAGGTTATAGCCGAGGCTTGGGATGCCGGCGGCGCGTATCAAGTCGGCTGGTTTCCCGGCGGGCGCTGGGCGGAATGGAACGACCGTTTCCGCGATGATGCCCGGCGTTACTGGCGCGCCGACCCCGGCAATGTGAGCAATT